>CAYOLB010000268.1:0-2591 GCA_964404675.1 uncultured Atribacterota bacterium
AACCTTTATAAAAATAACCTACATATTATTTCATTTTTCAATTTAAAATAATATTATTATTACCAATTATAAACTATTTTAATAAATTATTATACTCATTTAAAGATAATCCAGCTTGTCTTATAATAGCTCTTAAAGTTCCTTTTGCAATTTCCTTATGATTTGGAATTGAAAATCTTCTAAAAGGATAATTTTTATTCCTCAAAATAATATGACTTCCTGTTTGATGATCTTCTACATACCCTATTTTCTTTAATATTTTACAAAGTTCTTTTCCAGATATTATGGACAAATGACTCAATTTTTTACTTCTACAATCTCTTCTGCAATTGAAGGAGGAACAGGTTCATTATGTTTTTTTAGACTTTCTAAATAACCTTTAATAGCATCTTGAATATTTTCTAATGCCTCTCCTCTTGTTGTTCCCTGAGAAATACATCCAGGCAATGAAGGACATTCAGCAACAAAGATGCCATCTTCATCTTGTTCAATTAATATTCTATATTTCATAATTATTATATTCCCTATTTTTACTAATTATAGCTTATTTGTATGAGATTACTTCGTCACTGAACTCCTCGTAATGACAAAATAGTATCGGGTATCGGGTATCGAGTATCGAGTCAATAATACAGTAATGAGTAACAAGTGATTAGTAATGAGCAAAAATTAAATATTAATTCTGACAACTAAAAATACAAATCTTCTTTTCTTGACTATAAAATACAAACTTTTTTTCTTATTTTTTTATCATACTAACTACTAACGACTAAATACTAATCTATATTCCCCTCTCCCCTCGGAGGGAGAGGGATAGTGTGAGGGGGATAAAATCACCCCCACCTTTATCCTCCCCCCTCAAGGGGGAGGAACTGAGATAAGATAATCCTCTCCTCCAGGGGGAGGATAATGAATTATAGGTAATCTCCCTCAAGGGTGATGAATATTAAGTATTGGTACTCTCTCCCTTTAATGTGGAGGAAGTTATAATGGGTTTAGCCAGTCATGACAATCTTATCCAACTATACTTTCATTTTTTCTTTTTTTATTAATTTTGTTAAAATTAAATACTAACTGACAAGTTCATAGACACCGCAACCTCATATGTTTATATACATTATGAACCTTATTTAATAAGACACTCTCTTCTTTCAGCGTTCATTTATTCTTTTATTCACCGTATACGTAATACGTTATACTGCTTCGCTATCGCGAAGCTTACCAATTCTCCGGTGGAGTAGTGCTAATCCTGGTCCTCGCTGTTACCGGTGTCATAATTACATATAACTTTTTGCCATTTTTAGTTTTCAAGGTTACCGTGCCACCCATGCTAGGACTCCCATTCTTGTTAAAGCCTACTTTATTGTCCGTAAAATTTACATTATGTATAATAATATTTTCTAATTGAATAGTCCTATCAGCCACAAAATCTTTAAATATTCTGTAACGATTAAGGTTTTGATGAAATTCTATCTTGTAATAGCTACCGGTATACATGGCTTTTGACTGACAATTTTTCAATGTTGCTTCCAACTGGTGGGCTGCCCGATTTAGGTCCATGTTTTGTTTCGCATTTAAAAGACCTTTAAAGGATACAACTAATAGTATTGAAATGATTCCTATTACAACCAATAGTTCAATGAGGGTGAATCCATTACTACGTTTGATGCTATTATAACAATATTTCATTCAATCGTATATCTTTTTATTTTTTATTATTTCCTTTGATTCTATTATTCCCTATTATATCAAATTTTAGCAAAAAATTATTATTTTGTTTTTTAAGATAAAAAATGTTTCGGAAATTTACCTCACCCCCACCTTTATCCTCCCCCCTCGAGGGGGAGGAAGTGGAAGGTATGTTAATCCTTACCTCAGGATGGAGGAAATATAAGATCAAGTTGTCAGTTTAAATTAGTATATGGTATATAGAATCGAGTATCGAGTCCGGAATACAAAAAAGTAGTCTTCCGGTCTGCCAGTCACCCGATCTTCCAGTCAAATACAAAAGAAAAAATAAAAAAACAAGTTGTGAGATAAAAAGTTGTTAGTCTTTACTAAAAACAATAAACAATAAACCAAAAACATGTTTCTGAAAATTCCCCTCTCTCCTCTGAGGGAGAGGGCTGGTGTGAGGGGGATATAAAGATCATATCATCAAATACCAGTGGATGATAGCCTGCCCCCAGAAGATGGAGATAAAAGTTCCAAGGGCAATAAATGGACCAAAAGGAAGTACATCACTTTTATTTTTACTTGTAACCAATACAACAACACCAATAATAGAGCCAAGAAAAAACCCAAGAAATAGAGCAAGCAAAGTTAATTTCCATCCTAAAAAAGCACCAATCATTGCTGCTAATTTTATATCCCCTCCCCCCATTGCCTCTTTTTTAAATAATTTGCTGCCCACAATGGCTATTATCAGCAAGCTTCCGCCACCAGCCAGAATGCCAAGTAATGAATCAACAGGAGAGAGAATTCTAATGAAGAAGCTTAATATAAAACCAACAGCAATAAAGGGTAATGATAAAACATCTGGGATAATTCTTTCTTTCAGGTCAATAAAACTAATAATTATTAAGATGCTA
>CAYOLB010000269.1:0-13617 GCA_964404675.1 uncultured Atribacterota bacterium
ATTGTCCTGGTTTTCATATGTATACTGGTACTGATGCCTGTACATGTAACAATTCTCCTCTCCTTCCAGATATCTGCCTGGACAATCCTGTCTATTTTGTTTTAAGCCATTCCTGTAGCCGTTACCATTCAAACAGTCTTCTGAACCCTGAAAGTTATTTCTGTGTTGTTCTCCATCACAATTTATTTCATTGTTATAGGGCCTTTCAGTGTTGCTTCTGTCTGAAAGATCAGACTTTTCTTTCTGGAAAGCGTAGATGCTTCCAAAAGCAGTAAGCGATAAAACAACTATAATTATTATTGCTAATATGATCTTTTTTGCCATTATTTTCCTCCTTTTTTATATATATAAACGAATCAGGCTTAAGAAATGTTAGGAAGGGTACGGGATTTTGACTATTGACAGTTATGATATAAAATAAAATAGAGATGAAAAATTTAAAATTAAATCAGGATTGGCTGGTAAGGCTTCTGCCGGAAGGCTTGCCATATCCTACTTCAACATTAATTAGCGGGCCCGGCGGCTCAGGGAAACCCCTGATAGGGTTTGCGTTTGTTTCTGACTGGCTGAAGGCCGGAGGCAATGTCATATTTATTGCCCTGCAGTACCCTGAGACAAAATTCGTAAAAGCGTCTTTAAATAAAATTTATAATATAGATGTTGATAACTACTCTGATAATATAGCATATATACAGTTTAATCATAATATAGATTCATGGGAAAGTGCCGGGAAAAATACATTGGATGCTAATCTTTTAAAGCCGGATATATGGGAAGAGTCTGTAAATAAAGCCGAGGGATTTTTTTCAGATATGCATGATCCCGGCGTACTTGTATTTGCCTCGGCTCTAAATCTCTTGTTATTTTCGCCGACCTATAGGAAATTAAATCTGGATAAATTTGTAAAGCTTTTATCCGGGGACAAAAGAAGGACATATGTTTTTTCTGTGAGTACGAGTGCTTTCCGGGAGGGGATAGAAAGGTGGGAAAAATCTGCTGACAATGTTATGTTTGCCAGGATTGAGGGAGAAATGAAGTTGTATTTGAGGCTGGATAAAATCAATGGCAAAGATATTGCCTCCGAAGAGATCCCGGTGCCGATCAAGAAAGAGACACTCGAAGAAATAAAGGATATAGCCGAAAGCGTAAGGAAAAGGCAGATTCCTCAGCTGAGAAAGATTTAAAAGATACCCAGCTTTACTGTTTGGTATATATTATATTTTATTGCTGCATAGATCAGGTAATAAATTGCAGCAGATTGTAAACCAGGAAACCGGGCCAGACCAGAGCTTTAAGGAAACCGATAACACCCATCCAGAAAGACGCCGATCCCTGTATATAATACACCGCAGCCCCTATAAAACCCATAAAATAAGCAGCGCCTGCTATTCCTGACCCACCATGATTACGCGACATCATTTTTTCCCCCTTTGTTAATTAATAAAAACTAATATTTATTTATCAGAAGCTGTAATAATTCATTATATCAAAATAGTGCTTCAAGCTTTTTTAAAAGAGATACTCTTAAAACTAGCTGTCTATATAAGAGAAAAACCGTTTATAGATTCAAAACGGTATATTTTTAACAAATCATGACAAATTTACCGATAGCAAGCAAATATCTTATCTTTGATGGTGAAATATTTATGTCATTGATAATTATATTATAATCAGGTATGAAATTAACAGAAAATTTTTACTACCCATTCTGGTAAGAGAATATGAATATGGTCTGAAACAAGATGCTGTTTTAATGTAGTTTATATCTGCTGGAAACCATTGACATTTGTATTTATCAAACTGCACTTTTTGTTTTTATAGGTCCTGCTGTGATTATTTATTAATCGATAATTACTATCATTAAATATTAAATATTAATAATTATATTTTGTATAAAATTTTGAAATAATAATTATTTATGATAATATATGCAAAACCAATTTATATTATTTAAATAATATTATCCAATAATATATATAATTATAGTATGGCTTTACGAATTATAGATATTAATGAGTCGGGTAACAGCGATAAAATACCTGATAAAAACAGACATATTCGTTTCAGTAAAAGAGAAGAATCTGAAATAGATAAAATATTGAGAACTTTTCCCCTGCGGATAAAGGGAGGTATCCTTTTTCAATTTAAAGTAAGAAGAGCTCTGCAATATTTGCATATAAATAATATTGTAGAAGCAAGAAGAATACTGCCGGTAAGCTCTATTATTTCAAGCAGAAATATAAAGCATGATGAAGAGCTTGGTATCTTATATTTAGACAGAAGCCTTTCGGCAATAGAATTTTCAGATATATTAAATATGCTGGAAGATAAAAAAGATAGGGATAGAATAAATTCCAGAAGCTTTTTAATTGGAATAAATCGAAAGAAATATCCACGATTTAATAAAGTTATAAGAAAATTTTTCAGGCAGTCACTTGAGAAAAAACTTGAAAGGGCTGTTATAAACATAATAACAAGTCCTCCTTTTGGTAAGGTAGCTACAGAAGATCAGCATTTTTTGATGACAATAATACATCTGGAGATGTTTACTAAAAAGATTGCCGGTAAAATCGAAGGTAATTCTATAATACCCGTACTCTTAAAAGAAAGAAAAAATCTTCATCAGTATATGGTGAAAATCCAGAAAAGCTATCCTGAGAGATCCGAGAAGGCTCAAATGGAAGCAATAAGCAGCATGAAAGAGGTGTTAGATTCGTACATATTTAAAAAGAGGATGATTATACAGGAAAGGCTGCAGGACAGGATCCTGGCCGGTGTGAAGAAATGGCAGAAATCGAAAAATATTGAAAGAGCGATATACAGAAACAGGCACAGACTTAACAAGATACTGCCATTGATTAAAAGAATCGAAGATATGCTGGATAATTTAAAAGGTAAATTATACTTGAAAAATTCATTTCGGGCGGGGATCCTGAAAAGGCAGATTATCAGATTCAGAAAAAAGAAGATAAGATTGAATTATATTTATTCAGTCTTTGAAAAACAAAAGGATTTTGCAATTAAGCTAGAAGAGCATATCTTAATGAAGCGCGAAGATGCGCTTATACCCGAAGGATATGTTAAATCAATTTCTGCATCATGCTTTGATTTCTTAAGGATTTTTTTGAATATATCTTTTATGGGATTCTATATTTATCTGATCGGTCTTTCCCTGATGTTCATACCTGTGTTTTTATCAATCGGGCTTTTTGTATTCCAGCCGATTGCGAATAAGTTTGCCATACTTATAATGTCAGCATTTGTCAAAAATAAAGGGCTTAAAAGGTTGTCGGCGCCACAACTTTATGGGGAGATTGAAAAAAGATCAAGAGAGGGTAAATATTTTTGCACCATAGACCTGCCTATTTTCACAGGCAGGACACCGGAGCTAAAAACAACAGCTCACTATATTAAGAGAAATCTCCAGAACCTTGAAAATACGCTGGATTATTATAATAATCTGTCAATATACTACCAGATAACTTCCAATACCACAGGCAAAGCTTTAGTGGATAAAGAAGTCAAAATGGTCAGGGAAATTCAGAAATTTGCTGCGGACAGACTGGGAGAAGGAAAAGTATACTTTGTTTATCTTCATAGGAAATCGACTAAAGCCAAAAAGATGGGCAATATAATTGCAGGCCATCTTTTTAAGTACCACGGGTATACAAGGCCTAATATTTATACTGACCGGGACAGATTTCTTCTTACATTTGATAAAGGACCTTTTTTCGACAGGGCAGAGGGGAATTTTAAAGATGCTATTTGCCATGAGGGAAATTTTGAAGATAATGAAAGGATTATACAGGATATTTTAAAGGGAAGAAAAATAGATACCAAAAATAATATTGAGTTTACCTTTTTTGTTGACAATAAGAATGAAATAAAGCCAGGCAGTCTGGAAAAATCATTATCCATTATGATGCATCCGGAGAATAAGAATATCACTATACTCCAGCCCCAGATGAAGATAGAGGACCCTGTCTCAGAGGGTAAAAAAATCACATCGGCTTTTCTGCACATGATGAGGATAGCCAGAGATACACACAATGGGAAATATCTTAACACTCTTCACGGCCTCTACAATAATATGAGTGCTTATTATGGGAAAGGTATGGTAAGGCTGAAAAAGTATGATTATATGATTATGAAAGAAGTACTTAATATAAAATACCTGGATTCCCACGACTGGCAGGAGAGCGTTTTTAATAATTCTGTAATAGCGGTTTCTGGTAATAAAAATATATCTATCAGCAATATCCGCAGTAAGAGGAATTCTTATAAATTACTTATGGAAAGTGTAGATAGTATTAATCTTTTCGAACTTTATTTTAAGGATAAAGTATGCACAGTGACCGATGAAAGGGGTAATAAGAGGACTCTTGTAATTACAGCAAAGGGCTTTAAGGAAAAGATAACCGAAGTTATATCATACCTGGATAATGGAATAGAGGTTGGAGAAAGGGAGCTGATCTCAACTATAGGTAATTACACAAGGGATGCCAGATGGCTTAAAGGAGACCTTCAGATGTTTAATACATTTGAGCCCTATCAGAGATTTATGCCTGAATATCACAGGTTCCACTTAGAGAATATTTTCCGGAGGCTTACCGGTGAAATATTGCTTTTCCTCTGGGTACTTATAAATTTTGTATTCGGATTAATATCTTCTTCATCATCCGCTGCAGAACAGGGGATAATGTTTATGCTGACCCTGTATCTTGCAGTAACTGCGTTTGGTTTTGCAGGTATAGACCTTTTTCTATATCCTATTTTTTTTGAGACAGGCAGACGTATAAGATTTACAGCTGATTCCAGATTAAAGAGGTCAATTAATCTTATCTTTAAAATTTTTAAAAAAATAATATCGGGTACGTGGCAATTTATATTATATATTTTAATTGCATGGCCAAGAGTTATTCTGGGAATAAAATCAAATATAAGGATAATGATATCAGGGATAGACCAGTACGTGGACTGGGATAACGCAAGCAATGCCAGTATATCTACCGAAGAGATAGGCAATAAAGGGATACCGTTTAAAAAATTTTTTAAATTTTACAAAGAATGTTTCACCGGCGGAATAGCACTTGCCGTATTGCTTGTCATTCTGATAATCTCAGACAGGGTCTTTGTATCAGTATTGCTTCCATTAAACATGGGCATAATAGCGGCAAGCCTGATTCTGGGTCCTGCAGTTTCCTATTTTATATCCAGAAAGATATTTATCCGATGAATCCTTGAGTGGTGTATATATAATCGTCTATAATAATTCAAGAGTTCATGTTTAATAAAATATTACTGTTTTAATTTTTTTATTCCGGATATTTTGGTTAAATCCGTAAATTACCCTAAACCTCTGGATAAAAGAAAGTCATAGAGTTAACCTTATTTTGAATATATAAGGAGGGAATATGAGCTACAGGGAAGAAGCAAAAAAAATGCTATCGGATTGGAAAAATGGCGACTATGCCTTTGGAATGGGAATTTTGAGAGAATCGGCGGAATTTGCCCGAAGAGCCGGCAGAAATACAATGCTGGTTGCAACAGGATGGGGAAAATCAGAGTGGATTAATCCAATTGTAGAAGAGATTAAATCTTCCCTGGAAGATAAAGATATTAATATCTTAAGTATAATAAGAGGAGCCAGACCAAATGCCCCGCGTGAGGATGTTTACCGGATTGCCAATCAGATAGGCAAGAAGGGTCCTGACAGTGTAATGGCTATCGGAGGGGGCAGCACAATTGATGCGGTAAAAGCTGCAATTGTTCTCTCTACACTGGATCCCGATGATGTGGAAACTTATTTTGGTACCGGACTTGTAACAGATAGGTTAAAATCAGAAAAAAAGAAGCTTCTTTCAGTAATTGCAGTCCAGACCACTGCAAGTTCAGGGGCACACCTTACCAGATATTCTAATGTAACCGATCCACTGGAAGGACAGAAGAAACTTATAATAGATGATGCAATCATACCGCCATTTGCTTTATTTGATTACAGTACAAGTATGGGGACAGATTACGGCCTTAAGGCAGACGGAGCCCTGGATGGTATGGCACACTGCCTTGAGGTAGTTTGCGGTGCTACCGGCAGGCCTTTTTTTGAAGAAGCAATGAAAATTGCAGAAACAGGCATCAGCCTTATTGTTGAAAATCTGCCAGAGGCTCTCATAAATCCACACGAATATAATGCAGCAGAGTCTATCGGGCTGGCAACGGACCTGGGAGGGTACGCAATAATGGTTGGAGGGACAAATTATGGGCATCTTTTCAGTTTCTCGCTGGTGCACAGGTTAACCCACGGTAGAGCATGTGCGATAGCAAACCCATATGCGATTGTATTTTTTGCCCCTGCAATTGAGACTCAATTAAAAATGATTGGAAAAATATTTAAAAGTTCGGGCTATATAGATGAGGATATTTATAAATACAGAGGCAGGGAGCTTGGTATGATAGTTGGCAGCGGAATGATAGAGTTTATAAAGAAAATAAAGTTACCCACCACTTTTGCTGAAGCCGGAGTGGATAGTAAAGACAAAGATAGGATCATTGCTGCTGCTAAAAATCCCCAGCTTTGGAGCAAGCTGGAACAGGCTCCTGTTTCTCTGATTTCCAGGTACCCGGACGGCAGGGTAAATAAAGGTCAGACAGAGTATAATATAGAAAAATATATGGGGTCTTTGATAGATGCAATAATTGATGGAGATTTTGACAGAATTGAGAATATGCCCTGAGATTTAATTGATCGGATGTTTATTGATATTTGATCTTACCTATTGCGATTTTTTACTCGAACCTTACATGTATTTCAATCTGTGCATCGTACTCCCGCATATCTGAAGGATTATTTTTTTCAAGTATCAGCACACCTTCTGAGGTATCCGGTCTATCAAACTCTATTTGCGATTTGAAGGGGACAAAATCCTCGGTCATCCACTCTCCTTCTGCCTGTGCATAATGAAGGGCAATTTCATTTCCATTTGAATCTATTAATCTTACAGGAAATGTTGCTTCAAAAAACCATGTACCCCTGGCTTCACCCGTGATAATAAGTGGATTTTTAATTATCTGACCCTCTGTGGGTGTAGATACTTTTATTTGATCTGAATAGTCTTTAGTGTCATTATTCTCTTCTTCCTTATTAATTTCAGGTGATTCCACTGGCTCTTCTTCAACAACAGTGACGGCCTCAGATGTTTTATCGGGGCTTTGATTTTCTGAGGTGGAGCTTTCAGAAGGAAAAAAGATAATGCAGGAATTGACAGCAAAAATTAATGTAAGGGCAGCAATAATAAATATTGTAATTTTTATTTTCATATAAACCAGCCTTTAGTCCTATTTGATACTAAATTATACAATCGATTATATATTATTACACCAATTTATCTTCATAGTTAATATTATTATAAGTAAGGCTGGGTATTTAATAATAAAGCAGTAATAATGTGGGAACTTTTTTATTGACTTTAATAATGTAGGGTGTAAAATAATAAAAAATTCTGTTAATTATATGATATGTTATAAAATTTCCATTTTTATATATATACTTAATAATAGTAAATTAATTAGTTGATTTTAAGGAGGTGATTAATAAAAAAATGATTTAAAAAATAATTTTAAAAGGGGGTGATTGTTATTGAAAAAAAGAAAGATTCGCCCGGATCGGTTTAAAAATACCTACCAGGGCAAATCTCTGATTAATGTTATGAAAAAACTTTTTAATAATAAAGATTGAGAAGAGGTTTAAAATGAAAAATATATTTTTGTGGTCGACTGTATTAATAATAAGTATAGCCTTGATAGGAGTATTTTCGCTAACTGGCTGCCAGGGAGAAGTTACTTCTGAAGAGGAAGCAGTAGAAGAAGTTTCAGAAGAAGCTGAAGAAGAAGCGGCTCCGGCAGAGAAGATAAAATTAAATTTTTTGAGTCACACTTACGAACCATGGAACAACAAACTTATAGAACAGGCAGATGCTTTCATGGAGGAAAACCCAAATATTGAGATAGAATATTCATATGTAATGCACGAAGATTTATATACAAAGATCATATCATCTCTTGAAGGAGGAACAGGAGCAGATATTATTGGTGCTTATGGGCCCTGGGTACCCCAAATGGTATCAGGCAATTTTTGTGCTGTTGCTCCAGATGATGTAGCTGAGGATATAGAAAATAATTATGGAAGGTTCGAAAAAGACGCAGTCACATTTGATGGTAAAATAGTATCCTATATACAGCATATAGGTATAAGGGTACCTATAGTAAATCCGGTGTTTTTCGAAGAAATTGGTGAAGAAATTCCGGAAACATGGAGTGGTTGGGCAGAATTATCGGAGAAATATGCTGACAGAGATGATATAGCTATTACAGCTCTGGCACCAGACCGTCCACATATATTTTTAGATTGGGCAACAGTACTTAGGTGTTATGGGGTAGAAACAATATCAGATGATTTGACTAAAGCTACTTTTAATACTCCAGAAGGCATAGAAGCAACAAAAACTTTCTTAAAATTGGCAGATCCTGATTTCCCAACAACTGATGCTAATTCTGTATTCTTGCTTGGTAGAGCTGGTATGGTAAGTGATGGCCCATGGTCAAAGTCTTTCTATGAAGAATCAGAGGTCCTGGAAGAATATAACACAACAATACCTCCGAAAGAAAAAGAAAGATGGCTATCAGCATACGTATGGAACTGGGTAGTGAATGCAAATTCCAGTCCTGAAGCTCAGAGAGCAGCATGGGATTTTAATAAGTACATATCAAATGACGAGAACTATCTTGATATGGCACAAACAGTCGGTTTTGCTCCAATAAGAAACACTAATAAAGATATATTATCTGAAGATCCCTGGATAAAAGGTTTTGTTGATTCACTTGATTACTCCTTTATATACTATGCAAGGATTAATAACTGGGAAGAAGTTGAAAAATTAGTAAGTATAGAACTTGAAAGAGTTGTAGCCGGGGAAATTAGCGCAGAAGAAGCTTTAGCAAATGCTGAAGAAGTAACAAATAAAGCACTATCCCAGTAAAGTAGTCTACACTAAAAAGAATATTATCTTAGCAGGAGAAATCCTGCTAAGATAAATAATAAAGAATAATTTGTGGTATAGAAAAATAATAAACAATGATTAGGAATAAAAACTCTGTTTTAAAAATTAACGAAAGAAGATTTATTATTTCAGGACTTGTTCCCATAATTTCTCTTTTTGCTCTTATTTTTGCATATCCAATATTTTCAGCACTCTATATAAGCTTAAATGATTGGATGCTTCTTTCGGATATCCATAATTTTATTGGTTTCAGAAATTATATTGATATTTTTTCTGATGATATATTTCAAAAAAGCTTTATAAATACAATTTATTTTACCGCAATATATCTTGCTCTTACAGTAACATTGGGCTTGGGTTTTGCAGTGTTTCTTAATTCACTTAAAAAAATTTATCAAACTATCCTTGAAGTTATACTATTTTTGCCAGTTGTTACTATAACGGTCGCTGCAGCCTTAATATGGAGATGGATGTATGTACCTTCTTTTGGAATAATAAACTATTTACTTAGTTTTTTTAATATGGGCCCTTTTAGATTTTTGATGTCACCAGATATGGTAATACCTTCTATTGTTATAATGACTACATGGAAGTGGCTTGGATTGAATGTTATTATTTTTTTAGCAGGCATCCAATCTATACCTGAGCAATATTATGAGGCTGCAAGAATAGATGGCGCGGGACCGTTATCCATGTTTAGAAGGATTACTATTCCTTTATTAAAACCAACACTTGAATATATTTTTGTGACAACTGTTTTAGCTTCTATGCAGGTTTTTACTGAAATATTTATGTTGACTTCCGGAGGGCCAGGGACATCCAGCAGAGTAGTTGCACTGCATATATATGAAGTGGGCTTCAAATTTTTAAGAATAGGTGAAGCTTCAGCCGTAGCTTTCGTCTTATTTGCATTTATTTTAACTTTAACTGTATTTCAATTTAGGATATTTAGAAGAGAAGAACTTTACTAATGAGAAAAAACATTATTACAAAAAATATATTTAAGGCAATATTATTTATAGTTATTGCTATAGTGTGGCTGTGGCCATTCTGGTGGATGCTGATAACCTCACTTAAAACTCAACAGGAAATATTGCAATTTCCTCCTACTCTTTACCCTCATAATATATCTTTTAGCAGTTATATAGAAGTATTTAGGAGATTACCATTGCTTGATTTTTTTAAAAACAGCCTTATAACTGCATTTGGTGTAACAATCGTAGCTGTCTTTACCTGTACTCTGGCAGGGTATATTTTTGCTAAATTTAAATTTAGAGGAAAGAATTTTTTATTTATTTCAATACTTTCGACTATTATGATCCCTTTGACAGTTATAGTTATACCACTTTATTTAATGGCTATTGCTGCGGGCTTAAGAAATACTTTACTCGCTCTTATTATACCAGGTTGGGTTAATGCTTTAGGGATTTTTCTTGTCAGGAACTATCTGGCAGCAGTACCTGATAGCTATATTGAAGCTGCAAGGATAGATGGTTGTTCTGAGTTTAAGATTTATTTTAAGATTATATTACCATTGCTCAAACCTGTTATAGCTGCAATATTTATTTTTATTTTTATGACAAACTGGGATTCCTTTTTTTGGCCGCTTGTTGTAATTGACACCGTTTCAAAGAGGACCTTGCCTCTTGGGCTTGGATTATTCACACAGGCATTTGGCGTACAGGATTGGAATCTTATAATGGCAGCAACACTAATTTCGATTCTTCCTATGTTAATAATTTTCTTGTTCTTACAGAGATATTTTATACGAGGGATTTCACTAAGCGGGTTGAAAGAATAGGGCAGAATATTTTCATTCTTATTATTAAATAATTCATTAGAGAGGATTCAATAAATTGAACGGATATGAAAGGTTTATGACAGCATTGAAAGGCAGGGAACCGGATATGGTCCCCCTGTGGGAACTTATTATAGACAGACCGGTAATTGAAAGCCTTTATGGAAATATAAGCCTTATTGATTTTGTAGAAAAAGAAGACCTGGATGGGCTGACCATATTTGAAGATACTAAAATGGATCATATTGGAGGTATCCATTACAGGGATGAGTGGAATATTGTATGGGGATTAGAACCTAATGGTATATATTATCCATTTGACGGCCCGATAAAATCATATGACGATATAAAAAAATATTCCCTTCCGGATGCAGATGCCCCCTATCTTTATAAAACATTAAATGAAGCAGTAAAAAGATTTAAAGGGCAGAGGGCAATTGTATTTATTGCCCATGAGACCTTTGAGTATTCACATTATCTTTTCGGAGGAATGGATAAGTTATTTATAAACTACATAACGGAGCCTGATCTTGTAAAAGAGGTTTCAGAGCTAATATGGGAATACAAGAGCAAATCAATTGTAAATGCTATAGAGGCTGGTGCTGATGTAATAGTTACAGGTGATGATTATGCCGGAAGGATAGGCCCCCTTATGTCACCAGCTCACTTCAGGGAATTTATACTGCCGTACCTAAAGAAAGCAGTGGATCTAACCCACAGCCTGGGCTCTTATTATATAAAACATACAGACGGTAATCTCTGGAAGATACTCGATGATATAGTTGATACAGGAATTGATGTTCTGGACCCCATTGAGCCCATAGCACATATGGATATAGGAGAAGTTAAAGAAAAATATGGTAAAAGGATTGCCCTTGCAGGAAATATCGACGTTACTGCAGTACTTCCAATGGGAAGCAGGCAGGAGGTAATAGAGGCTGTAAAGGAAACCATAGCCAAAGCTTCCCCGGGCGGAGGCCACATTATGGCTTCCAGCAATTCAATACACCCCGGGGTAAAACCGGATAATTACAGGGCAATGGTAGAGGCTACAAGGGAATATGGAAAATATCCCCTTGATAAAAAATTAATTGAAGATTATAAGAATAAAAGTTATATAAAAAAATATGGCATGTAAGTTGAAGTTTAAATAATTAATTTTATTTTAGAGATATTTATTTGAAAGTGAATGATAAAATCACAAATATACCATTACTGAGGAAAAAAAATATAGATACAGTTCTTAGGGTAATATGGGAAAAAAAGATAACGACAAGAAAAGAATTATCCAGGATTACTTCTATTACTATTCCCACTATTTCAAATATTATAAGCCTTCTTAAAGAAAAAAATCTCATTACGATAGGTGAGAAAGGAGAATCTACAGGTGGCAGAAATCCGGAACTTATTGAGTTTAATTCTGCCTCTTATTATGTTATTGGGGTAAGTTTAAAAGTCTATAAAGTTCAGGGTTTTATTACTGACTTATTTGGGAAAAAAGTTAAAGAATTTGTGATAGGCGCAGATTATTCTGGGGAAAATGCTAATATACTCGGACAGTTAAATATTGTAATAGAAAATCTTCTGGATAATTTTAAGGCTAAAGAAAAAATCCTGGGTATAGGCATTAGCTTTCCCGGGACTATTGACAGCAACACTGGGATAGTATTGGATTCTCCAATAATAGGTAACGGCATAGGTGTTAACATAATTGACTTTATAGAAGGTAAATTTGGTTACAATACCTTTGTGGGTAATAATGCAAATCTGTGTGCATTGAATGAATATTGGTTTGGTAAAGGTAGAAATAAGAATAATATTCTATTTATATTTGCGGGATACGGAATCGGCAGTGGGATGGTGATAAATGGAGAAATATATACTGGCTGGAAAAATGCTGCAGGTGAAATAGGACATTCTGTTATTAAAATAGATGGCGAAAAGTGCTATTGCGGAAGTTATGGATGTCTGGAAACTATTGCTTCATATCCGGCTTTGTTTTCAGAGTTTATTAGAAGAGTAAAGATGGGTGAGAAAACAAAATTAAGAGAAATAGCAGATAAGATGTTTAGTATTAAATTAGTTCATGAAATTTTTAAAAATGCAAAAGATGGGGATGAATTATCAATTACAATAATTAAAAGAATTGGAAGATATTTGGGTATAGCTACTGCAAATTTGATAAATATATTAAATCCAGAAATTATAATAATTGGAGGCGATTATATAAAAGTAAAAGATATTATTGAGGAAACAATAGTAGAGACAGCAAGATTTCGTGCATGGCATCCTTCAAAAGATACGGAGATTGTTTTCACAGATTTTGGGCTGGATGCCTGTGTATATGGAGCCTCCACTATAGTAATAAAAAATATTCTTGATAGAGGGTTAGATTATATTAATAGTTTCATACTAAAACAGAAAATTGAAAATTTTTAGTTATCTTGAATCGAGGATAAATGGAACCCAGAGAAAGAATAAAAGCTGCCACCGAACACAGCCCAAAAGATAATATAAAAGAATTTAGCCTGTTTGAAAGTACGATATCAGAAAAGAATGATGCATTTATGCAATGATAAACCAGCCTTATTTTAAATTTTCCGGATTGAGGCATTCAAGTTCAGGTATTACAAACCTCCCGTCTTTCCTTATAAGCTTTCCATCAAAGTATATCTCTCCGCCGCCCTGTTCGGGAGTCTGTATCAGAACGAGATCCCAGTGTATTGCAGAATTATTATTATTGGATGCCTCATCATAGCATTT
>CAYOLB010000270.1:0-2141 GCA_964404675.1 uncultured Atribacterota bacterium
CCAGTCTGTTAGCTTGAGTGGTTTAAGGCCAAGTAAATCAACTTTGATTTGGTGATCAATAAGTTTTCCTGATATGTATTTACTTCCCCCAAATTCCCAAATCTTTTTAATGTCAATAGTTGCTATTTCTCCTGGTGCTATTTGAAAAAGATCATATGAAGATAACCTCAGTAGTATTTTCTCCCCGGTTTCTAATACCTTGCAATTGGCAATATTTTCTTTTGTTGCAAGAACTTCTAAGCTAACATTTTTATAATTGACCATTTTTTATCTGTAATTAAAAATATATTAAATAAATTATCAGGTTAAAATCTAAAATTTATTTCATTTTTTATTCTCTTAAATAATTCATTAAAATAATTAAGTACTTCATCAAGATCAAATTTATCATCAATCCTAAGCATTGGAACAAGATCGGTTTGGCTAATCCTTTTTAATTCTTTGATTGCATTTTTTGGTAAACCTAAATTATATGAATAATCTCCTTTGTAATTATCAAGCTCCAATTTCTTATTGACCAGTTTTAAAAAATCCGTTTGTGAAAAATCAAATCCTGTTTTTATAAAGTGTCCCAGGTCATAATAATCCCTAATTGCTGGTGTCAAACGTGATATTGAAGCTTTTAATTTTTCTGCTGCGCATTCTTTTAAGGAAAGCCCCAGGATACTTCCCTGTGGAAATAAGTCTTCTCCAGTAAAAGGATCCTGATAAAAATGTTTTATCTTTACAATCTCAGGAGGCAGAAAAGACGGTTGGCGCAGCGATATCTCAAACTTTATTGTTTCTTTTCGATTAATAATAACAGACTGGTATTGAAGATTAAAAAGATATTGTGTTGAATTATTGAACCCTTCTCCTTCAACATTATTGCTTGTAAGCTCAAGGTGGGATAAAAAAGAGCCCATTTTTTTTCTTATAGGTTCTATCACTTTTGATCTTTTTGTACGAGTGGAAACATAGACATCACTGCTGTATGAAAAATCCAGATCCTCGCTTAATCTATGGTAATTTAAATAAGCTTTATTTAGAAGTGTTCCGCCTTTAAAAATAATATCGCTGCTTAAATGCTGGTTGACAGCATTTAATATTCTGGTAAGGTGATAGTCTTTTTCTATAATTGCTGGACGAAATCCCTGTTTATCAGCAACATAATTAATAATATCTTTTAACTTATTCTTATCCATTTATTATTAACTTCCAATCTGTATTTACTTTTCCTTTCCTGGATCTTATAAAGGGATTAAAATTTGTATATGAATTTTTTCCTCCGATGGATTTTTTAAAATCATTCAAATAATCCTGTGAAACACCAGCCTTTTCAAGAAGAAGACCACCTCTTTTTCGAACCGCTAATGAAGGATACTTTATCAGATAGCTTATTAATTTAGAAATATCTATGCTGCTGATTTGTGCATTTATAACAGACTGGACATTTTCCCAGCTGCCCATGGGCCTGAATATAAAGTCTACAAGCGTTCTCTCTTTATCACTTATTGATATATCCTGATCTTCAATTTTTATTTTTTTAATTCCATACATTTTTCTGGGAGATACTTTTATCGCTACAAATTTTATATTCTTAATATTTTTCTTGCCTTCTTTTTCTGTATTTAGAACTGTAACAGATTGTGGAACCTGGTCTGTAAATTGCCAGTAACTATACATTGAAGTATACCCAATATAATATGGTATATTATCCATCCACAGCGCAGCCATAACATATTCATTTGGCATCCAGAACTGGTTTGGAGCTTTCAGTGGCACAATAATGTACTGCCCTCGCTTTAACTGTATAAGACGGTTTCTTTTGGACAGATTATCCAGCATACTGGTTGCTTTTCTATAGCTTCCCAATACTTTGACTGCATATTCATTTGTTATGACTTTCTGTTTTTCAAATTCTGCCCTTGACAATAAATAGACTGCATCCTTTGAAAGTTCAGAATATCCTGCTATTTTCATTGTAATAATACCTTATATTTCCATTTCAAGTTGAATTATCAAGTTTTTTTACAACATACTATCTTACCTATCCTTTGTCAAGTTAAAGTTGTTATTGCTGTTGTTATTGCTTATGCAGCAGAACTGGCTAGAGAATGAATCATACCCGTTAGTTTTACAACGTATAGCTGAACTCCAAT
>CAYOLB010000271.1:0-7268 GCA_964404675.1 uncultured Atribacterota bacterium
GTTTGGTATCTGCATCTAAATTAAAGGCTTCAATAATTGCCTCTGATGGTACCTGATAATATCTCTCAATTTCTTCCAGTGTTGAAGACCCTCTGATATCTGCAATATCATACATATCTTCAGTTAACCTTTCCGGTTCTACTGAACGGGAGGTTTCAAACATATTCATTTGACCTGCCAACCAGATACCTCCACCGATAATAATAGCAATGGCAATTAATATATGGATATGGTTAATTTTTATGTTATTTTTTTCTAAAACATTATTTTTACCCTTTGGTGTTTTTTGGCGGGGGAAACCGAAATAAAGAGTTTTGTCTACCGGACAAGTAACGTCGTCGGTACAGAGCAAACAGGAAATACATTGATGATTACGAATAATTTTTTTATTAGATATTTCAATATTCATTGGACATATCTTATCACACTGTTTGCAGTTAATGCATGTTTCTTGATTTCTCCTTAGGGGTATCAAGCGAAACAAATTAAATATTCCTAATAATGCCCCTAATGGACAAAGATATTTGCACCAGGGGCGTTCCACAAACAATGATGATATCAATATAATGCCCAGTACAATAAGGGCAGATATTGTAACTTCATCAGACCAGAAATTAAACAGAGCAAAATATGGGTCAATGTTTAAGAAAACCAGGGTAGCTTCTCTAGCTGTAATAATAACCACCATAATCAGAACAATATAACGAACATAGCGAAGTAACTGATCTATTTTCGGTAAGATAAATCGATTGTATCTTTTGGGGAATAATCTTTTGCCAATCTTTCCTAAAAACTCTTGTACAGTGCCAAAAGGACATATCCATCCACAGAATACCGGTCCGAAAATCAGGGTTAATAAAAGAATCAGCCACATCAGGCTAAAGGAAGATTGATGAATCTTCCTGACAAATATCCCCTGGGTAAAATAAGTATAAGTAGTTACTACCCCACCAAAGGGACATACAGCATGCAAAGAAGGCGAACCAACCAATAGAGGGGGTAGACCCTGTTCAGCCCTATAATGATTATAGCTTATTAAAATAATCAGGATTAAGAAAAAAACCTGGACGACAGTCCTTAATAAACGCCTTTTGGTTTTTCCTTTTGGCATAATATTATACTCCTTCCTATATAAAGACAGTAGTTATTTTTTGATTATAATCACATTATACTATTTTTTAAAAAATTAATTCTATATCAAGTAAAAAGTTCAGGGTTATACTTTTGTGAACTTGTAAAGTCTACCTCTATTATCTCTTTGAAGAAAGGCCGGAAAGAGACCGGAATG
This sequence comes from uncultured Atribacterota bacterium, assembly GCA_964404675.1. Classification (GTDB taxonomy): domain Bacteria; phylum Atribacterota; class Phoenicimicrobiia; order Phoenicimicrobiales; family Stramentimicrobiaceae; genus CAZWUL01. Next base: position 1,289 of record CAYOLB010000271.1, read on the forward strand.
GAAAAATATCGTAAAAGACAGGAAAAATAACAAAACAGCTATCAGGTGGAAAGATAGCTGTTTGGATATTATTAATTCCATCTGGAGATATAAAGAGAGACTTTCTAAATTTAAAATTTATAATCCGGATTAGATATTGCGCCACCGGCTTCCTGTCTGCTGTAGGCAATCCTGTCATATTCTTCTTGAGTTAAAAACTGTGCTTCATAAGATATATTATAGCGCTGCAACTGGCGATCAAATGCCCTTAAATGATTTCTGGAACCTTTTAACAGGTTTTGATAAACAACCTTGATATCATCATTATCTGTCTCTTCAATCAGGCGCTGCAGGTCATAAATATCCAAATCTTCAATGTAGGCTCCCACTAATATGGCATCCTCAATGGATTTACTGCCCTTTTCTACCAGCTCATCATAAGCCTTTTGTAATTCTTCATTTTGAAAAACTCCGGGAATATCTTCGCCCACAGGATCTTCTAATCCATATCTATCCAATAAGGTTTTCATGGCATCCATATGGGTAGTTTCACTCCCCTGGCCAATTGATTCAAATGCTCTCAAATTCCATCTCTCATAGAGTGCTGTATAAACATCCCTGGCTAGTTTTTCTTCTTCCCGCATTAATAGTAATCCGTCAATCTCAGCTTGTGATAATTTACCTGTCTCCATCTCGTCAATTATAGTATAAATCCCACGGTTAATGTTATTATTCCCTTTTTGTGCAAAGACATTTGCAGTAATTGAAACTATTATTAACAAAATCATCCCGAACGTAATTATAGCTTTTAATGTTTTTTCGATCTTCATTTTTTCTTTCCTCCATTTTAAATTTCTTTTACTTCTACTACTAATACGTAAAAGGGAGAAGTTTTCTTTCAAAAAAATATTTTTATATAAATGTTAGGGAAAATATATGCCAGTGCAAGATAATACAATTTACCAATTGACCATTTTACCGGTTTTGCCAATTAAATACATGAGTTTTCAGTTTACAGTTTTCGGTTTTCCAACTAATATATTTAACCAACACACAGGTAACACTGTTCTAGCAATCTACTTATTTACCAATCTAATACAATTGACAAAAATAGATGATAAATAAAGATTGTTCTTAGTTTTATATTACCTCAACTACATATGCGATAATACTACATACTCTATACTATTTCATAAGTGCACGAGATTGCTTCGTAGCTGCGCTCTCAATGACAGAAAGGGATAAATAATATCTTGAGTAAATTTATCTAATACTTTCATCAGATATCTGGTCTAAATTTTATCTAAAAACAAAAAACTAGAAACCAAAAACCATTTTTCCTGATTTCTCTAAAAAGAAAATTTTTTATGCTATTTTATGCAAAAAGATTATTTTTCACTTATAATAATAAGTATGAATAAATCAGCAAATTTAAAGAACAAAAAAATTACAGTTATGGGGCTGGGGTTAAATCGCGGAGGGTTAGGCGTAACAAGATTTTTAGCTGAGGCCGGTGCAGAAGTACTGGTAACCGACCTGAAAACAGAGGCTGAATTGGAAGAGACCCTGGATAACTTAAAGGAATATCATAATATTCAGTATATTTTAGGGAGACATCGTATCGAAGATTTTATCGGAAGGGATATGATTATCCAAAATCCAGGAGTGCCTCATACGTCTCAGTATTTGCAAATTGCCCGCCAGAATGGAGTCCCTATTGAAACTGATTTATCTCTTTTTTTACGGATTTGTCCTTCTAAAAATTTTATTGCTGTCGGAGGTACCAAAGGCAAGAGTACCGTTACTGATTTAATCTATCATATTTTTTGCCGGGCAGGAAAAGATATAGTACATGCTGGAAATATTGGAATCTCTGTTTTTGAAGTGTTGCCAAGAATTAAGAAAAATACCCTGGTATTACTGGAAATTTCCAGCTGGCAATTAGAAGGAATCCAATACCTACGCTTTAGGCCACAGGTGGCAGTATTAACCAATATTTTACCTGATCATCTGGACCGGTATGACAGTTTTGAGGAATATGCCCGTTCGGAAGGATTACTCTGCAAATACCTGAAAAAAACAGACTGCCTGGTTACCAGCCTTGATAATCCGATTAGTAAGGAAATTGCCCAGCAAACAGCTGCCGATGTTTTATGGTTCAGTACGATGAAAGAGGTTTCCCAGGGAAGCTTTTTAGAGAACGGCCAATTGCTCTATAAGTCTACGGGCAAAAAGGTGCAGTTTGTATATATAAGTGATATCCCTATTCCCGGAAATCATAATATCAGCAATATCCTGGCAGCAGCCAATGTCGGTTTTTTAAAAGGATTATCGGTTTCAGATATTTCCGGTGGAATCAAAAATTTCCCAGGAATACCGAACCGACTGGAGAAGATACGAACATTAAAGGGAATTAATTTTTATAATGATACCTGTGCCACAACTCCAGAGGCTGCCGCTGCAGCCATACAATCATTCCCCGAGGCACCCTTGATACTCATCCTAGGAGGTAAAGACAAAAAACTAATATATGATTGTTTGTGCCGGATGATTATAAACAGCAAAAATATTGCCCAGCTTGTTATTCTCAGACACCCTGCCTATGATGCATCTGAAATGATATTAAAACAGTTAGAGGAGAATCATTTTCAGGATAAAATCCATATCTGCCATTCAATGGATGAAGCAGTTAGCAAGGCCTATTCTATGGCCAAACCAGGAACCAATATCTTATTATCACCGGCGGCAACCAGTTTCGGTATGTTTATCAATGAATTTGACCGAGGCAACTCATTTCGACAGGCAGTCATTGCATTGTCCTGATTTCATCATTCCCCACTGAGATGATCATGAACAACAATCTTTTTCTTGCGAACCCATTTAAAGCCTTCTTCTGGAGTGATAGTTAATACCTCTACCGCTCCTCCTACCCCTGGCAATTCTCCGGGATTCGCCTTTATCCCATCTGAAAATCTCTGAATAGCTGAGGTTGCCTCAATCATGAGCGTACAAAAATCAATGGCATCCTGTAAAGTCATGGTACCCCATTGGATAACATATTCCAGGCTGCGCAACTGGGTTCCTATTATATCCTTATCTACTTGCTTTCCAGCTTGTTCTACAAAAGGCAGATTACCAATTCTTCCATCAAAACCAAGCACTATCCGGGAAACAACATCAGTCTGACCAATCCAGCTTGCCCCGTATTCGCGTCCCCTTTCTCTGCTGTCCCTGGTTTTCTTTTTTTCTCCGGGTATATGACAGGTAAAAACCTGGTGCGAACCATCTGGATTGTTGCCAGCCATAATAAAACTAACCGGATCAATTCTACCTACTCCGCTCCTGATGTTTCCATGGGGATCTTTATAACGAAAATCAATGTAGTATTCCCTTTTCTCCATTTCTAATATCTCACATTTCTTCATCAGCAGATCGGTCTCAATGCGCTGCTTGGCTTGCTCTAGTTGTTTTTCCCATTCATATTTCTCATTAAATAGGCGAATGAGCAGGTCAGCAGTTTTCTCCACAGAATATCTCTCTAATTGGTTATTCTTAATAAATTCCTTAATATAGCTGCTGATACTCTTGAGAACACCATTGTCCGGCAAAAAAGCAAGACCAGTTACGGCTATGCCCATTCTTTGATTTAATTGAAAAAGCTTTGAAGCATTATCACTGCCTATTCTGGCCATCCCTTTTCGATTTCGATATGACTGACGGCTATCTGCCGCCAGAACGATTCCTTCAGGAATAGTAGCATTAATAGCTAAAGACATTTTTTGCCTCCTATGATTCTTTTGATTTTAATCTTTATTTCATTTAGTTTTTTTGATTTTTTAATTTTATAATCCGGGTAATAACAATAGTCCCTATCAGCCCTCCCAGTATTCCCAGTAAGCCAAAATAAAGTGCAGAAAAAAATATATTTCCCCGGATAATCATTTCAAAATAATCTCCAGTTTTACTCCCCATTGAGTTTAACAAACGAAAATGCCAGACATTTCCCGGATATAATAAGAAAATCCGACAAAATACTCCACCGAGAATAGACCCTAAAAAGCCTATTATCATAGCTGTATCTTTTCTGCCAATCAGAAGACCAGCTGACAGGCCAGAAATAATTGGGCCAATGATAGGTAAAGTCCCGATAGCTGCACTTATGATAATGGAAACAAAAAAAGGAACTGTTATCATATCCTACTTTTCCAAAAGTTAATGAATTTTTTTGTTTATCTCCTGTTGTGCCGGTACCCCAAAGAAAGTAACCAGCTTAATATAACCAGAATGACAGATACTGCAATGATGGCAACAGCCCCAAAAATAGCAGCATCCTGCCAGAAGTTCAGGGGATACATCATGACAAGGTGGTCTGTTCTGGGATCCAGTATCCAGGGTGAACTCTGGGGATCACCAAAAACCAAATAATGAAACTGTATGAAAAGATTATGAAAACCAACAAACATGCCTATCCCCAGGATAACCAGAAGCAGAATCGTTAAGATACTGCCATTCCGCAAACCCTTCCAGAAATAAACCAGCTTTTGCTTCTTTCTACAAAGAATATTCACTAGTAGATAAAATACAAAATAAGCCATGGCGATATAGTGTATCTTAAAGACATACCCAAAGACTTCTTTGACATCTTCCAAATGGACTATCTCGTGGTCATGGAATAAGTGCATGGTCTCATTATCTTTCTCAACAACCAGCTGTGGGCTCTCAACTTTACCATTAAAATATTGTATCAAATGCCTGGTTATGATGCCAAGCTGATGCTCGTCAAAACCAGTGACCTGCTTAATATTATTTTTTTCATACTCATACTCATAAAATGGCAGAAATTGGACTTCCACCCTAATGACTGTAGATACCAGTAAAACAGGGATTGAAAGTATAAAAATCCACCACAGGATAACGCGAATTATCTTCAAATTTTCCCCTTATATTTTTTCTTTTCAGATTTAATCACTATTCTAATCAGGAAATAACAATCTCAGAAAGACTTCTCTTTGGCACATGATGAACCTGGTTATCATCTCGCCAATATTTAATATCTCCGCTTTTGTCAATATCATCAACTTGAACCTTTTCAGCAGGATAACCCAGGGCTAAAGCATATAGTATCTCATATTGAGAGGGTATATTTAAGAGTGGTCTTAACTTTTCCCGATCAACTGATGCTAATGTACAACCGCCTAATCCCTTCTCGGTAGCTCCCAGTAAGATGCTTTGTGCCACGATTCCAGGGTCAACCCCAAAATCCTCAGTGATGTTCTTATCACCTAAAATTATAATATAAGCAGTCGGCTGTTCACCTTCTGCTGGTCCCTCCCAGTCTTTCAGATAAGCAGCCCAGGCAAGTGTACTGAATACTTTCTCATTCGTTTCCTGGTCATAAGAAAGGAAATATTTCAAAGGTTGTCTATTGGCAGCAGAGGGAGATAATCTCGCTAAATCTACCAATTCCAATAATTCCTCCTTACTTATCTTTTTTTCTTCATCAAAACGTCTATAACTTCTGTTTTTTAAGAATAAATCTTTTAACATAACTTGCTCCTCTTTAGTGATATAATTTTTTATTCTTATACTACTACTATTTATTCTCAACTCTATGATTTTTACTATGAAATCCAAAACTATATGTTCAGATATCCATCTTTAAACAAAAAAGCAACCAGTGCAATAATGGCTAAATAGATAAAAAATTGACTATTCAATTTCTTCCTCCCTGCTTATAGGTAAATAAGGTTTGCCTTTTCTAATCAGAATAATGATTAATCCACCAATAATCATCAACAGTGACATTACCTGGGCTAAATTCATAAAACCCAAATATTTCGGTTCTACGATAGGTGGGGGTTCCCGAAGAAATTCATTCAGGAACCGAACGATACCATAACCGATAAAATAGACACTTAATGTTAATCCGTTAAACCATTTCTTCTTGCGCAAATACCACAAAATAACAAACAGAACTACCCCTTCAAATAAAGCCTCATAT
>CAYOLB010000272.1:0-9734 GCA_964404675.1 uncultured Atribacterota bacterium
TTTAATTGCCGGGATGGCGGAATAGGTAGACGCGCCAGCTTGAGGGGCTGGTGGGCAAATTGCTTGTGGGGGTTCAAATCCCCCTCCCGGCACCACTCTTTTATTTATTTTATAATAAAGCAAAGCATTAGTTGGGTATTTTTTTAAATTTACAGAAATATCATAGGTTTCTTTTTACATTGTAAGATATTTCAATAGTTAAATTGAGTAAAATCATGCATGAAAGATCAGTTGCCAGTAATTTATTATATATTGTCCTGGAAAATGCAAAGATATCTGGGAAACAAAAAGAAGTAGAATTAATAAGAATTATAGTAGGAGAATTTACAATGATCCATGACGAACTTTTAGTTAGTGCATTCTATCAATTATCAAAATCAACAGCTGCAGAAAATGCAAAAATTGAGATTATTCATTCTCCTTTGAGGGGAAAATGTCAGGATTGTAAAAGAGAATTTGATTTAAATAAAGAATCTTTTAAGTGCCCTTATTGTAAGAGTAGTTCAATTCAGATCATCAGTGGAGATGAATTGTTTATCCAGGACATCATATTAAGTTAATGGTTAAATAAAATCACTCTTTCTATGAAAAAGAACAAGAAAAAGTATCTAATAATTTTTTTAACTGAAATTCAAAACATCTTTTAGAGTTTTTTAAAGCCACATGCTTTGCGGGTGTAATTTCTTAATAAATTGATTGCATAAAATAGTTCAGATATGGTATAATTTCGAAGTATTTTTGAATCACTCTCTATGTAATGTAGAGGATTTTTGTTAATTTTTATAAAATAGTTAATGATAAAAAAAATAAAAAAACCGGTGACAAAAGTATCTTAAAATAGGATAAGAAAATTAATGGCTAAAAGCGAGGTGAAGCAATGATTGGTTTTATTGGAAGTTTTGTGTTAAGTTTTATTGCTTATTTATTTTTAACGGCTAATCAAGGAGAAATATTAGGTTTATGGAGTCAAAATGAAATGATTTTTGCAATAATAATTTCCTTGATTGTTGCAGCAACATCGGTAAAGGTCCTATTTCAGAAAAAACATTATAATATTTTAAACCCATTAAGATGGGTTATTTTTTTTGTTTATTTAATTGGACCTTTTTTTTACGCTATGGCAAAAGCAAATATCGATGTTGCATATCGAGTAATTACCGGGAAAATTAATCCCGGAATTGTAAAAATATCCCCTGATTTGAAGACAGATGCTTCCATCACTTTTTTGGCTAATTCTATTACATTGACACCTGGAACTCTTAGTGTTGATATTGATGAAAAGAATAATGACCTTTATATTCATTGGATCAATGTTACCAATACAAAGCCTGCGATAGAAGAGATCTGTGGTACTTTCCCAAAATGGGCTAGGAGGATTGCGGAATGATTCAATATATTAATATTTTTCTGATACCAGGCGTATTATTGATGCTATTTATCTTGATATCATTATTTCGGCTTATTTTAGGACCAACTGTGCCGGATCGAGTAGTAGCACTAGACACCATTAATACCTTGGTTATTGCTGGAATGATTTTGTTTGGGGCTGCTTTTGAGTCAATTATATATATAGATGTAGCAATTGTATATGCATTATTGTCGTATATTGCCACATTATATATTGCTAAGTATATGGAAAGGAGGACAAAAGATAAGTGACATTTTTATTTATTATATTAACTATATTCATTATAATCGGAATATTCTTTAATGGTCTTGGCTCTATTGGACTTATGAGATTTCCAGATGTCTATACAAGGTTGCATGCGGCAACAAAATGCACTACCTTTGGTTCCATATTTACATCAGTAGCTGTAATCATTTTTGGATTTTACTATTGGAAAATAAGCGGAGATTCCAAGTATGGTGTTTTGGCATTACATACAATTGTAGCATTAGCTTGTCTGATTATAACCAATCCAACAGGTGCTCATGCGATAGCTCGGGCAGCTCATAGAAGCGGGGTTATGCCAAAGCAAGCAATAGTTGATGATTTAAAGGAGGCTGATTTAAAATGAGTACAATGGTAGATTTTGCTCATATTGCAGTTTTAGTTATAATGATTATTTCTTCTTTCTTGGCTGTTGTTTTAAAGAATTTATTGCCTTCAGTAATTGCCTTGGCTGCTGCTAGTCTCTTGTTATCTTTAGAGTTTTATTTATTACATGCACCAGATGTAGCCATTGCAGAAGCAGGAATTGGAGCTGCTTTGACTATGGCGATTTATATTTTTGCAATTCGTGCAACTCAAAAGTAAGGGGTGAAAATAATGAAAAAATCAATTTTTGGCATTGCCCTAATATTCTTTGTGGCTTTTATAATTACGGCTGCTTTCAGTATGAGGCCATTTGGAGAGCCAAGCGTTAGTGAAATGGATGATTATTATATTGAAAATGCCCAGGCTGAAACAGGAGCTAATAATGTGGTTACTACTATTGTTTTTGATTATAGAGGTTTTGATACACTGGGTGAAGCCACAGTTCTTTTTACTGCTGTAATGGGGATTACTGCATTATTCAGGGAGGTAGTTAAATGAAGGAAGAGATGTCTCTCATTGTTAAGACAATAACTAGGTTGATCTATGGATTTATTATGGTTTATGGCTTCTACGTTATTGTACATGGTCATATAACCCCTGGTGGAGGCTTTCAAGGTGGCGCAATTGTTGCTTCGGCTTTTGCCTTATTAGTAGTAACCTATGGCAACCAGGGTATAAAAAGCTATTTAAAAGAAGATTCCTTTTCTTATATTGAAACCTCCGGGCTGGTCTTATTCATAGCTTTTGCTTTTTTTGGAATTGGGGTAACCTTTTTCTATAATTTTTTGGCAAATAGCGGAGGATTATTTGGAAACCCGGCAATTATTGGTGTCAATCCAGGTGATCTAAATACTGGTGGTACTGTACCCCTTATGAATATGGCTGTTGGTTTGGAAGTCCTTGCAGCTTTAACAGTCATTATACTTACCATGTCTGCCGGTTCTGAAATCACAAAAGAAGAAAAGGAGAATTAGTAATATGATTGATAATTTTCCTTATATTACAGTTGCAATTTTAATTGGATTGGGTATTTATACCCTAATATTTAAGAAAAATTTGATAAAAATAGCAATTGGAATAACCTTAATTGAGAGTGGAGCAAACTTATTTCTTATTACTTTGGGGTATAAAAAAGGTTCAATTGCACCTATTTATACTCAGGCTCCAGAAGGAGTAAATATGGTTTTACCAACCCCTCAGGCCTTAACTCTTACAAGTATTGTTATTGGTGTAGCAACAACTGCACTAATACTATCCCTTGCTATGATTATTTATAAAAAATATGGAACGATAAATACCGATGAAGTGAGGAGGTTAAAAGAATGACCAGCATTTCGACACACTCACCTGCCTTAGTAATAGCTTTGCCTCTGTTAGCAGCTTTTTTAACGCCTATTGTCGGTCGTTTTAATCGAAAGATGTTAGGCTGGTTTGTATCTATCATTTTAGGTTTGACCTTGGTGATAACGATATCTATGGCTGTTCTGGTTCTTACCAATGGACCTTTGGTTTATGTCTTTGGTGGAACTGAATCTGGATTAACCATGCCCTCAGGCTACACTGTGCCTGTACGAATTATTTTTCATATTGATGGTATGGGAATCTTTATGGGATTAATTACCGCAGTTGTCTCCTTTCTAGCAGCTATTTACTCTTTATCTTTTATGTACAAGCATACTGGACTTGAAAAATACTACGCTCTTTTACTTTTAATGGCAACCGGAATGTTTGGGATGGAGTTTACCGGCGATATATTTAACTTTTTTGTATTTCTAGAAATTGCTTCAATTTCCTCAGTTGCTTTGATTGCATTTAGGAGTAATTTATCTGGAGAACCTGCTGAAGCAAGTTTTAAATATATGGTTGTAAGTTCAATATCTGCATTAATGGTACTTTTTGCAATAGGTTTATTTTATGGGCAATATGATGTTTTAAATATGGCTACCATAGCAGGTGTAATGAAATTTACTCAGTTGGATAAGATTGCCCTAATCCTTTTAGTAACAGTTTTAGCTATGAAGGCTGGTTCAGTTCCAATGCATATGTGGACACCTGATGCCTATTCAGAAGCACCTGCAGCTATCACGATGGTATTAGTTGCTGCCAGTCAAGCCAGTTTATATGCACTTTTTAGAGTATCTTTTTCTTTATATAATATATCTTTGAATACCGTAACCGTTGGCTGGATTATAATAATCCTAGGTGTATTATCAATGTTTATCGGTGTTACTATGGCAATAATTCAGAAGGATATAAAACGTTTAATGGCTTATCATGCTATTTCCCAGACAGGATACATGCTTTTAGGAGTTGGGGTTGGATTAGCTGTACTTGCCAATCCGGTAGCACTAGAAAATTTTGGTATCAAGGCCATGGAAGGTGGCATATTTCATATTATGAATCATGCCATGTACAAGGGTCTATTGTTTTTAACAGCAGGAGCATTATTTTATAGAACAGGTACCCGAGATTTGAACAAAATGGGTGGATTGGCAAATAATATGTTCTATACTGCGATATTTTTTATCATTGGGGCTGCTGCTATTGCAGGTATACCACCGTTTAACGGTTTCGCATCGAAGTTAATTATTTATGAGTCAGTGTATAAATTTAATCCATTGTTATCAATCGTTGCCATGTTAGTGAGTATTTTAACTCTAGCTTCTTTTGTAAAAGTATTCCATAGTGCCTTCCTGGGTCCTAAACTGGAGCAATATAAAGATGTTCAGGAAGTCCCGAAGAGTATGTTATTTGCAATGGCTACACTTGCCTGCATAATTGTTCTTTTTGGTTTATTCCCTGATGTCATTGTTAAACATTTAGTTCATCCCGCAGTCATGGCTTTGATTAATCAAACAAACTATACTGCAACTATATTGGGAGGTATATAATAGATGATTGGTTTATTAGAAACAGGTAGCGGTTCTTGGAATGCGATTATATGGGTAATAATGGTTGTTACTATTGGGATAGCTGTTCTTTGGGTAAGAAACCACGGGGAAGATAAATATAAGAAAGACACAGATCAGACAAAACCATTTCTTTCCGGGAACCCTGAAATAAGCAAAGAAGATTCTCATGTTAGCGCCAGTCATATATATTGGGGATTTACCGAAGCATTGAAGCACTATTATAAGCCCTTGATTAGTCTACATACAGGTAATATAAATGACTTTAGCGGATGGATAGTCTTGGTAATGGCAATTATTTTTATCATAGTAGGAGTGAGTTGATAAGATGAAATTAGACAAATATTTTGACCGTTCTTTATGGGTATTTCATTTAAACACAGGTTCATGTAATGGTTGTGATATTGAAATTGTATCATTACTTACCCCCAGATATGATGTTGAAAGATTTGGTATAAAGCTAGTTGGTAGCCCAAAACATGCTGATGTTTTGCTTGTTACAGGACCGGTGAATAGGAAGATGTTACCCAGATTAAAATTGGTATATGAGCAAACTCCAGATCCGAAAGCAGTAATTGTAGTAGGAACTTGTGGTACAAGCGGTGGAGTTTTTTACGATTCTTATAATATTGTAGGACCTGTAGATAAACATATTCCTGTTGATGTATATGTCCCAGGATGCCCAATTAGACCAGAAGCGATTATCAACGGAGTTTTGAAAGCATGGCTAAAATTGGAAAGAATAAGAAACGAATCTTTAGAAAAAACAGAAAAAGCCAGTGCATAAGAGGGCTAATAAAGATGCTTATTTAGTATTTTTTGTTATTTACTAAATAAGATATATAGAAAAAATATTTTATTTTGTATCAAATATATAACACAAAAGGTTTGGTGATTATATGGACTATATGAATCCAAAAGAGCTATTATCTTTTCTGAAAAAAAATTTAAAAGAAGCTATTATAGAAAGCCGTATTGAGACTAAGAAAGCAGGAATTAAGCAAGAAGAGTTTCATAATGTCTGGTTAGAAGTTAAAAGGGAAAATTTCACAGGAGCAGTAAAAGTATTAGCCAGTGTAGATTACCCGCATATAGCTATTATTGCCGGAAATGATACGGGTGAATCTGTTGATTTAACTTATTTATTTTCCATTTATTATGGTGCAAGATTTAAAGAGATATCGGTTAATATTAAGGTGGGTTTAGACCACAAAAATCCTACGATTGATAGCATTACTGATATAATACCTGGAGCCCAAACGACTGAAAGAGAAACTAAAGAAATGTTTGGAGTGCAATTTATAGGACTGCCCGATATGCATAATATCTTTTTACCATATGATTTTCCGAAAGATGTTTTTCCTTTTAGAAAAGATCAAAAAGGATTGGACAAACTTGTTCAAAAGGAAAGTTGAGGTGGTAAAAGTTGAGTAAATCTAGCTATAAAGTTCCTATTGGTCCTATTCATCCTTCTTTAGAAGAACCAATGACCTTTAATTTTGAAATCTCAGGAGAAAAAATAACATCAGTTGATTTGGCTCCAGGGGACAATCATCGGGGCATTGAATTCATGGGAAGGAATAGAAATATTGTTCAAATTATTTATCTTGCTGAAAGGATCTGTGGTATTTGTTCTGCCTCTCATCCATTTGCCTTTTGCCGGGCTGTAGAAAATGCGGCAGGTATCGAAGTTCCTCCCAGAGCTGAATATATTAGGGTAATTATTGCAGAATTAGAGCGTATTCATTCACATATTCTTTGGGCAGGGGTCGCAGCACATGAATTAGGTTTTGATTCAGTTTTATACCTCTCATGGAAAGTACGTGAAGAGGTAATGGATATTCTTGAAATATTAACCGGTAATCGTGTAAATTATGGAATGTTTATGATTGGTGGAGTAAGAAGAGATATTGCCAAAGAGCAGATTCCGCGGATTAAACAAACTATAGAATATTATAAGGAAGCTTATCAAAAATTAGAAGATGTATTTCTGCAGGATCCCAGTATTGCCCTGAGAACCAGAAACGTTGGGGTATTAACATATGAAGAAGCTTTAAACCTGGCTGCGGTTGGGCCTACAACCCGGGCATCAGGAGTAAAAAAGGATGTTCGACAAGATCAACCCTATTCTGCCTATGCTGATATGGATATAAAGGCTATTACTCCTGATATGTATAATAACGGCATAACAAGGGGCGATGTTTATGACCGAATTGTGGTTCGAGTATTAGAGGTTTTTCAGTCAGTCCAGATTATTGAGTACTGTATTAATAATTTGCCAGAAGGTGATATCTTGAGTGAGAAGAAAATTGCTAAATTGTTGGGTACCTTAAAAAAGGCAAAAGGAGAAGGAGTCGGAAGACACGAAGCTCCTCGAGGAGAGGTTATTCATTATGTCAAGTTAAGCGAAGGTGAAAGTCCGGAAGTATGGAAGGCAAGGGCTCCTACTTATAATAACTTAATGCCTTGGGTTCCTATGCTGAGAGATCAGGAAGTAGCGGATATACCAATTGTTGTTGCTTCTATTGATCCTTGCATTGGTTGTATGGACCGGGCTACACTTGTTGATTCGAAAACCTACAAAAAGCAGGTATTAACAAGAGATGAACTAAGAAAATTAAGTATTGAAAAGACCAGGAGGATGATGCAATGATTGAAAGCAGTATTTTAATAATTATTCTTAAAATAATTGGTGCATTGGCTATAGGTATCCTGGGGATATTAATTGGACTATTTTATAAAGGAATTGATAGAAAATTAGCGGCTTTGATGCAATCAAGAGTTGGTCCTCCGATCAGACAGCCTTTTCTTGATTTCTTTAAATTGATGGTTAAGGAAAATATTGTCCCAGAAAATGCAGTTCCTTGGGTTTTTAATGGAGCACCAGTATTAGCGTTAGTTTCAACTATCACAATATTATTTTATATTCCATTTTCCTCAATACCGGCTTTATTGGGGAACTCTGGTGATTTAATATTGATTGCCTATCTTTTAGCAGTTCCAGCGATAGCCTTAGTTGTAGGGGGTTTTTCATCAGGATCTACCTACGCTAGCATTGGAGCTCAAAGAGAAATGGTCATGATGATGAGTTATGAATTGCCATTGGTAACAACTATTATTGCGCTAGGCTGGAGATTAAGTTTAGCTTATCCTGGACTAAATGTTTTTTCACTGGATGTTTTAAGTGCTAATCCTATCTGGGGTATAGTTGGACCACTAGGTTTTATTGGAGCTGTATTTTTGCTTTTTACCCTTGCTATCGTGACACCTGCTGAATTATCAATAGTTCCTTTTGATATTCCTGAAGCAGAGACCGAACTGGCCGGTGGTATTCTGGTAGAATATTCCGGTAGGAATTTGGCATTATTTGAATTGGCAAATGCCGTGAAAATGATTGTAATGGCTAGCCTAACTATAGTTTTATTTTTCCCTTATAATATTTCACAGCTATTTGCTATAAGTGGTTTTTTGGCAGTAATTTTAGATATAGCATTCTTTTTTGTTAAATTATTTATTGTTATATTTTTCGAAGCAACATTTATTAGGGTTGCAGTAGCTCGTTTTAAGATTAATCAGGCTTCGGTTAGCTACTTGATATTTCTTTCAGCCATTGGCTTGATGGGGTTATTACTAATAGCTATTGATTATATTTTATAGAATATGAGGTGATCAACAATGCCTACTCCAATGGTATTTGAATTAATAAGACAATTATTTAATAAGCCAGCAACCAATTGTTTCCCGGTAAAATACTATCCTGATAAAACAACAGTAACAGAACTTATGAAAAAGGTTCAAGATGGTGAAGTTAAGATAAATTCACCAGTACCAATTCCTGAGAAGTTTAGAGGGAAAATTGTCTATGAAAGGGAAAAATGCATTGGTTGCCAATTATGCATTAAAGTTTGCCCTTCTCGGGCAATTCAGTTTATTCCTGAAGAAAAGAAAATAAAAATAAGAATTGATAGATGTATTTTTTGTTCACAATGCAATGATATATGCCCGGTGCATTGTTTGCATATGTCAGAAAATTTTCTGCTGGCAAATGAAGACCGATTTGATTCAGAAATGGTTGTTGAATAGATTAAATATAAATTTTTAGAAATAACTTTTAAAAGAATGCCACGTTTTATGTGGCATTCTTGTTTTATAAATCTTAAGAAAGTATATTAATTTCTTCTATTTGGTTTTTTTTTAATAATTTAATCAGCAAAAAACAGCTTTCCGAAACTGATTTGCTTAGATTTTCTCCCATTCTGGTGGAAAAAGGTTGGATACCAATAAAGATAATTTTCTGACAATAGCCTTTTAGATAGTCCATTAAAAAATATAAGGGCATCGAATGAGTGGATATCTGGAGAGAAATAATTTTATTTATTGGTATGATGCGAAGACTACCAGCATCTAGGCCCATTTGAGTTGCATCAACAATGATAAGCAACTGTGGCTGTATTTTTTTAATAACAGATGTAATATTTTCTGGTGCAGTTTTCCCGTCCAAAATAATCCAGGAACGATGTTTAAAATTTTGAGCAATAAATGATCCTGCACCATCATCACTCCGGAGGCTGTTACCGACACCTAAAAGGACTTTTTTAGGTTTTATTTTCATAGAACAGTTCTCCCCTATTAGTATATATAGGATATGATAACATAAATAAAAAAGAAGTAGAAAAATAAAATTTTATAATATATAAAAATTTGCAGTAAATTGGAAAGAATTGTAATATTATAATAATAAGTGAAAAAACATTCTTGTTAGAAATATATTTTGTAAGTTTAAAATA
>CAYOLB010000273.1:0-5461 GCA_964404675.1 uncultured Atribacterota bacterium
TGACTGTAAGTTTTCAATTTTATATATTATTAAATATAAGTTGTTATTTTAATAAAAATAATTATCAAATACAACGATATATTTATTATAAGTAGAATTGCATTATGAAATATGTTTTAAGGTTTTGTACGTTACTGGCAATTAGCAAAATACAGATACATTATGCTATACTTATATTTAATTTTTGGATAAAAAAATTGAAAAATAATGCATATCTATATAGTAGAGATCAAGTCAAATGTTTGCCTGAAAGTCAGTTTAAAAATACAGCAGGATTGGTATGACAAATAAATTTAAAGTAATAAATGGATTATCAAGAAAAGCAAGGTTTAATATAACGATTATAGTTATACTACTTTTTATAATAATAACTATCTTTGCTTCCGTAAATCAGGTAAAGCAGATGATAGAAAAGCGAAAAGAGATAGCTGAACTGGAAGAGGAGCTAACCTGGCGCAGGAATGAGAATATAAAGCTTCTGGCACTTGAAAAAAGCCTTTATGAAGATGCTGGAGTAGAGCAGGAGGCCAGAGAACAGTTCAATTTGGCTTATGAAGAAGAGAAAAATATATCGATTATCCTAGGCGACGATGAAGGTGGGGCCCAGTTCGATGACGAAAAGAAAGAAAACTATTCCAGAAATGATCTATGGGGAAATATAAGGTTATTTTATAATCAGGATATAAATAGATAACAGCTTAATTTATAAAGAAACCCAGGTCTGCTTTGTGTGTATATGAAAATTGCAGCAATCGATACATGCACAAATTCAACAAGGCTTCTTATTTCAGAATATAATAAATCCTGCTTTAATACCTTGGTAAGGGAAATGGAGATAACACGCATAGGAAGGAATCTTGACACAGCAGGAAAGATTAGCCCTGGTTCCGCAAATGCTGCCTTTAAAACATTGATAAAATACAAAAAGCTGCTGGAAAAGTATAATATTGATACTTACAGGGCAGTGGGGACGAATGCACTTAGAAAAGCGAAAAACAGTAACTGGTTTGTAAAATATATATATGAAAATACTGGAATAAATATTGAAATTATAACAGGAAGAGAAGAGGCTTATCTTAGTTTCTATGGTGCCGCAAGGCTGTTAGATTCTTTAAAAAGGATACTGGTTATAGATATAGGAGGAGGAAGCACTGAGCTTATTCTGGGAAATAAGAAGCTTGAATTGGAAATAGTTAAAAGCCTTGATATCGGTTGCGTAAATTTATCCGAAGAATTTATTAAAATAGATAAGCCGGGTCACGAAGAGCTTGAGATTATGAATTATTTTATAGGCAACTGCATAAGGGAAACTATTAATTCAATAGGTGACACCAATAATGTTGATGTTGTTGGTGTAGGGGGTACATTAACGGCACTTGCGTCTATTGATCTGGGTCTGGAAAAATATGACAGCAGCAGAATACATCACCATAGACTGACAAGAGATAGGATTTTAGATATATTTGAAATGCTTTGCAGTAAATCTATAGAAGGTAGAAAAAAAGTAAAGGGACTGGAACCGGGAAGGGCAGATATCGTACTGGGAGGCACTGCTATTATTCTTGAAACAATGGGACAGCTTGAAAAGAATTTTATAAGAGTAAGCGAAAAGGATATTTTAGACGGAATTATTTACACTATTGCTGAATTCTGATAATATTAAAAACCATCAAATATCTGGTTTATATTCATCTTGAATGAAGCTTATTTTTGCCCGAGTGGCGGAATTGGTAGACGCAACGGACTTAAAATCCGTTGAGGTTTTCCTCGTGCCGGTTCGATTCCGGCCTCGGGCACCATCTTAAGACTTATATTGATATTTATATTGATATATTTATAAATAAATAATTTATGGTTCGAATCCTGCCTCCCCATCAGGTATGTATATCATATAAATAAGAGTTATATTTTGCTAATATTATCTAATAGCATGTTATTTTATAAGCTGAAATCAGAAAAAATCTATTTTGATTTTAAACAATCCATTTTTTACGGATGTTAAAAATACTGAAGTAAAATAATCCAAAACAGAATATTATAAGGACAATTATATCAAGCCAAATAAATAGATAATTTGTTCTTGAAATTGAATATTTTAAAATATCAACTCCATAAGTAATAGGCAATATAAAAGATAGAGGACGAATATAAATTGGAAGTGATGCAAGCGGAATAAATAGGCCACATAGAAATATCATGGGGAACCTGAAAAAATTAGAAAATGTCTGTGCCTCAAAGACCTCTTTTGCAGAAACTGCAATAGATAAGCCAAGAAGTGTCGAGACAATTGATAAAAATATTATACCAACAAATAATAAATACCAATTTGCAACAAGAGACTTGAAGTATAATACAGATATAAGTATTGGTATAAAACTGTTAATTATTCCAAAGATAACCGCACCGCTTATTTTGGAAAAAACAAGAAGCTCCGTAGATATCGGCGCAAGCAGTAGCCTGTCAAATGAGCGGCCCTTTCTCTCAAAAGTAATTGTTACTGCTAGCATTGATGTTGTTCCAAAAAGAATAGACATTGCTATAAGACCTGCAAATATTTCTTCAATTTTAAAAGCAGCACCAGACCTGAAAAAAAACATAAGCATCCAGGCAAAAGGAAAGATTATTCCCCAGCTAATATTTGGCGGTTTTAGATAATAATTTTTCATATCCTTTAAGAGAATATTCCAGAATGCAATTGCAGACTTCATTTTTTCTCTTTCTCCTTTTTCATGACATCTATTTCAACGCCTGTTAATTTTACAAACGCATCTTCAAGTGTCGGCCTTATAAGTTTTGCTTCAAGGATATAAATACCGTTTGATGATATAAAAGAAACTACAGGAGAGACATCTATTTTGGCCTTGCTTATGACTTTTATTGTATTGTCATTTTTAAAACTGCACTCAATCTCAGGAAAAGTTTGTTTTAATTTTTTAAGGAAGACATTTTTATCAAGAGGGGTTGATTCAAAAAGAACCTCAATTACATTTGACTTGCTAATATCATCAATAAACCTTTCCACTGTATCCATTTTTATAATCTTACCTTTGTTTATAAATGCAATCCTGTCGCAGAGCCTTTCCGCTTCTTCTATGTAATGGGTTGTCAAAAAAACAGTCATTCCACCATCATTTAATTTCTTAATAAGGCTGCTAATCTGTCTTGAGCTTGCAACATCAATTCCTGTTGTCGGCTCATCAAGAAATAATATTTCAGGTTCATGTACAAGAGAAGCTGCAATTGTAAGCTTTCTTTTCATTCCTTTTGAATAGGCTTTGAATCTTTTATCTGCTGCATCAGATAGCTGGAATATTTCAAGAAGTTGTTTTGCTCTTTCTTCTCTTTTGGGCCGGTTTATTCCATAAAGAGAGGCACAGAAGCATAAGTTTTCAAAACCTGTAAGTTCCTCATAAAGGTTACTCTCATCAGAAACAACACCGATATAGCCTTGAAATTTCTTTATTTTATCTGTTATATCATTATCCTTATAAAATATTCTGCCACCGGTTACTTTTGCCATTCCTATAAGCATATTTATTGTTGTTGTCTTTCCTGCAGCATTTGGGCCAAGAAAACCAAATATCTCGGCTTTGTTGATGCTAAATGCTATGTTGTCAACTGCAATCAGGCTTCCGTATTTTTTTGTCAGGTTTGTTACTTTGACAATTGATTCCATGTATTACCAAAATTCTTTTTATTAAATTTTTCCTTCTATTATTTTAGAAAGATCAACACCAAATTTTTTAAAAACAGCTTCATTTACCCTGTAATGCATATTAAAGCCTGTTCTTGTACCTTCAACAATGCCATTTGATTTTAAAATCTTTAATTGTTGTGAAACAGCAGACTGGGTTATATTTAACTTAAATGCAATCATGCCAACACAAAGTTTTTTTCCTGAAAGGAGAAGCTTTAAAATTTTGATACGTGTAGGATCACCAAGGGCCTTAAAGAAGCTTGCTGTTTTACTTATATTATTTGTCATTTTATTATTTCAAATATTTAAGTATTTGCTTATATTCTAATACCGAAAGTTATAGATATCAAGATATAATATTAATTTGGAGAGAATTTTTTAAAAATATCACAAGCAAATATATAGTGAGTAGCGCTGTAGGGTAAATCATTTTGATCACTCAGTTCTGGTATAAAAATATTATCTTGTGTAACTATAACCCTATTTCTAACATCGTTCGCTATGGCCAGCCATATTGGCTATTTGCTTTAATTGTTTTAAAAAAAAGTTCGAAATTTCGCAACCCGGGGCAGCCAACTTTAAGATAATTTGTGTCGTGGATATCTTTTTACTCATTTATCATATTATCGTTAACATTTTTGTAATTTATCACCGAAAACTGGCTATTAAATTTAACATTTAGGCCAATGTATCAGGAAACCCAACCCCTGAAGTAGAATTTTCAAAAGATGATTCTAACGCTGCATGGGGAGATTATATAGTCCAGATAAACCTTGATGATCCTTCAGATACCTACAACCTCACAGTAAATGCTACAAACTCAGAAGGAACTGCAACTGATTCAATGAATCTTATATGGGGATGCACTACTCAAAATAATCCACCCGAGATATCAGAGATTACATTTATGGGTGATCACTACATTGGAGTAGAGTACACATTCTCTGCGGCTGCATCAGACCCGGATGGAGATACCCTAAATTACAGCTGGTCAGTATCTGGGGGAAGCTTAACTAATCCCAATACAAATCCTGTAAAGTGGACAATGCCTAATACTTTTGGAAATTATTATATAACAGTTGTAGTAGATGATGGAAATGGTGGGCAGGATGAGAAGACAGAAACAGTTGAGGTGAAAGCCCTACCTACTGCAACCCTGTATCAAACATTAGGGGGTGGGTCTATTGTAGAGGGGTTTCATGTTTCTCTTCACAATATGGCTGATGTTGGGGATTCTAGTAATGATAGAACACTTAGAGGCTTTTTAAGCTTTGATATTTCAAACCTTTCTGGTAAAGAAATAATATCTGCTGAAATGAAATTTTCACAATTCAACATATACGAGAATCCTTATTCTCTAATTGAAAAGATAAGGGTGGAAGCTGTTTACTGGGGAAATGATGATGTCCAACTTGGAGATTATAATATACCAAGAGTCATATTAGGTCTATATGATATACCGAATTTTACCTGCTCGAGCACTCAGCTAATAGATGCTCTAAATCAGGCAATTGATGATGGTCGCGACAGGTTCCAGATAAGGCTTAGCCACAAGGGATTACAAACAGATCATGATGGTGTGCCAGATTCGATTACATACGGAAAATTATATCCAGTAGAGTTCAATGTTACTTATATGCCATAATATTATTATTTCTAAAAATAAATAGTTTAGTTAATATAATTAAAAATTCTTCACCTTCCTATATTTAGGGTAAAAATCTAAATCATGCGTATCTCTTACCAGTTTAAAGATTTCTGCAA
>CAYOLB010000274.1:0-6027 GCA_964404675.1 uncultured Atribacterota bacterium
GAGTCTGCAAAGATATTACAAAAGAAACAGAGAAATAATAAGGGCAAAACAGAAAAAATACTATGAAAACAAAAGAAAAGAAAGGCTTGAGGCTTCTAAGAGGTATTACTATAACAACAGAGAACGGTTGAAGAAGTATCAATTAAAATACTATCATGAGCATAAAAATAAAAGTTGATACATTTAGAGAATTAATAGATATGTATTCATTTCGAATCGTCTTGACATTTTGGCTTTAAAAACGCTTAAAACTTGGTAACAGTTCCAATGCTGTTACCAAGAGATATATCGGAATCAGCCAGGAAGAAA
Organism: uncultured Atribacterota bacterium; assembly: GCA_964404675.1. Classification (GTDB taxonomy): domain Bacteria; phylum Atribacterota; class Phoenicimicrobiia; order Phoenicimicrobiales; family Stramentimicrobiaceae; genus CAZWUL01. The sequence continues at coordinate 310 of CAYOLB010000274.1, forward strand.
TTAATAATATAGAAAAGAAGGTTTGCTTGTAATTACATATTTATTTAGATGATATTTAATATACTATTTTATACTTTCTGACATTTTTATAATCTTTTAACTTTACATTATATAATAATATAAAAATGTAACACTATGAAATGGAGATATACAAAAATGAATGAGAAACTAATGCCTCTGCTAAACAATATTGTTGAAGATGACTGCTTAAATGCTATGAAAAAAATACCACCTGGAAGCATAGATATGATTTTATGCGATCTCCCTTTTGGTTTTACACAAAATAAATGGGATAGTATACTCCCATTAGATTTATTATGGGAAGAATACAAAAGGATCATAAAAAACAGAGGGGCAATTGTTCTTAATTCACATGGTATTTTTACTGCTAAATTGGTAATGAGTAATGAGAAAATGTTTAAATATAAAATAACATGGATAAAATCGAAACCTACAAATTTCTTAAATGCTAAAAAACAACCACTAAGAAAACACGAAGATATATGTGTTTTTTATAAAAAACAACCAACTTATAATCCACAAATGAATAATGGAGCTCCTTACAATAAAGGAACCAGAAAAGATCAATTTTGCGGTAACTATGGTGATTTTAAGCCTGTGGAAGTAAAGAGTAATGGTGAGAGATACCCAACAGATGTTATCTACTTTAAAACTGCAGAAAGCGAAGGGAAAGTATGGCATCCAACTCAAAAGCCTATCGGTCTTGGAAGATATTTAATTAGGACATATACCAATAAAGGAGATATTGTACTTGATAATACTTGTGGAAGCGGAAGCTACCTCGTTGCTGCATTTTTAGAGGGCCGCAATTTTATTGGTATCGAAAAGAATGAAGATGGATATCTTTTTAAGAAAAGACCTATAGACTATATCAGTTTATCTAAAGAAAGAATTATGCAATCCTATCTTTCTTTGGGGAAAATACCTAGTGGTATTAAAGAAATAGGGTTAATAAGGAATTTAATCGAGAATGAAAATATAGGAGTAACTATAATTTGAAAACTAATTACAATGAAAGAAGTTGGGGCATAGACCTAATTTCAGAAGCCAACTTATTTTTGTCTGAGACTGATAGAATAATCAAGCGTGTTGGTGGTGAAAAAACAATTTCTGATAGCTTTGATAGATTATTCCCTGATGTTATTATTTATGGAGAAGGATTAAAGGGGGATATACTGCAGGGTTGGGAGTTAAAAATGCCTGACACTCCCATTACTAATTCCGAGTTAATCAAAAACGCAATGAAAAAGGCTAACATTTTAGGCACAAACAGTTTTTTATTATGGAATGTTACTACTGCAGTTTTGTATATAAAAGAAGATGGGGACTTTTCCCCTAAAATATCTTGGAATGAATTATCTTATATAAAAAATAGGGATGAAGTTGAAGATAATAAACATGCTTGGACAAAATTATTAAAAAAAATACTTATTTATATTAATGATTATCTAGAAAAAGGTATATTAAAAACTTCTTCTATTGTAAATACTTTTTCAAATGAACAAATAGTTAATATTATTTTGGCAAATAGCGATTCAGTTGCCTTAAATTTGAAAAACAAAGCAGCCCATGATTCTAATATTTCTTCTGAAATTACCTCGTGGTGGATTTCTATTAATAATGAATATATTTATGAAACTAACCCATTTATAGTGCTTGCTAGAATTATTTTAACTAATTGGATTAACAAATTTATTTTTGCTAATATTCTAAAAAAATATTACTCAATTGCTTCTAAAGTAGATCTTCTTACGGATGACATTACTCCTAAATATGCTAATGAAATCTTTAAAGAAATTTCAGAAAAATGTGATTTTTTTAATGTATTCAGGACCTTTGTTGGAGAAACTTACATAACCGAAAAGTCGTGGAAAGAATTATTACAATTCAATGAATTTTTACTTGATATTCACTTCGAAGAAGTTGATCAAGAGCTTATAAATAAAGTGATACAAAAAACAGTACAAGTCTCGAAGAGAAAAATAGCTGGCCAATATGCTACACCAAGATTCCTAGCAAAAATTTTATTGAATGTTACTATGAAAGACAAATATCTTACCATCTATGATCCTTTTTGTGGCACAGGGACTATCCCAAGGGCTGCTTATGATATCAAACAAGAATACGGTCAAAATTACAAAGAAGCCTTGCAAACCGTCTGGGCTAGTGATAAATTTTCTTTTTTGCTACAAGTAGCAACATTATCCATGTCTGATCCTCAAAACATGGGAGAAATACTGAACGTTTTTAGGATGGATGCTCTAGATTTAAAAGATAAAAAACTTATTAAATTACAAAACCCCTTTAATGGGAAATTAATTAATAAGCCTCTCCCAAAATTTAACTATATTGTTTCAAATTTACCTTTCGTGCAAAAAGAACAATTAGAAGTCGCAAATCCTGGAATTAAAAATATAAACAAATGGATACAAACAATTATTGGGAAAAGTATTTCCGGCAATAGCGATTTATATGCTTATTTGCCTTTCTATCTTTGGCATATTCTCGGGGAAAATGGTAGGCTCGGGATAATAACCTCTAATTCGTGGCTAGGAACTATCTGGGGAAAAGAATTCATACATATATTAAACAAATTTTTCCATATTGATAAGGTTATTGTGTCTGGTAATAAAAGATGGTTTCAAGAAACGAAAGTAAGTACCTGTATTATTATATTAAACAAAAGAAACAATCTCACAATAAAAGATTTTGAAGAAAAAACATCTTTTGTAACAGTGAAAGTACCCCCTGAAATCTTAAAAAACCAAGATAAAATACAGAGTATTTCTAGTTCAATTATATTAAATCAAAATAATGAGATAATTTCCAATGTTTATTCCACTAGTGAAATCAAAGAATTAGAAAAATATGGAATGTTTGGCAATTCTTTGTTTGCAAATGTTAAATGGGTAATGGATATAAAAGATAATCTCGTTAAAGCAAGTAATTTATTTAACATCTTTAGGGGTGAAAGACGTGGTTGGGATAAAATGTTTTTCCCAAAACAAGGGCATGGCATTGAAGATGAATATATTAAGCCCATTTTAAAATCTTCTAGAAGCATAAAAGGACTATTAACTCAAGCAAACGATATAGCTTTTTGTTGTTCGAAAAGCGTAGATGATCTAATAAAAGCAAAACATAAAGGTGCTCTAAACTGGATTAACCGATTTAAAAATGCCTATAATAATACAGGGATTCCATTGCCTAAATGTTTGAAAAGAGCAGGAATGTATTGGTATGAAATGAAAGAGTCTTCCATGGCTGAATTGGTCGCTCTAATTAATTATGATAAAAAATTATATATAGCTAAAATGAAAGAAAAATCATTTATCAATCAGAGATTAATTGGATTTAACGTGATTGATCAAGAAAATGATATAGACTTATGCCATGCACTTCTGAATAGTATAATAAGTTTGTTTTATATTGAAGCTTTGGGTTTCGGGAGAGGATTAGGTGCTTTAGATTTAAATAAAGGTAGAATAAGTAAAGATTTTTTTATGTTAAACCCAAAAATACTTAGCAAAGAACAAAAAAATATTATAAAAGATAAGTTCTCCAAAATACTTAAAAGGCAAATATTTCCAATAGAAGAAGAACTTATCAAAAAAGATAGGATAGACTTCGAAAACGAAGTTTTAAAGTCTTATAATATTTTAAAATACAAAGAAAAGATATTTGATTCACTAATGCATTTATATGAGACTAGAATTTCTGTAAGAGAATAGAAAAAATATCAACCACATATGGTCTTGTTTTTGAGCAATTATATTTTAAGAATTTAAAGGGTTATCATATATATAAATTATTTTGTGTTTTTCTGATATTTAAAAAGCTTATGATTATACCGGAACAGTGGGTATCCTGGAGAAATGATTTATTTCAACTTTTGGGAAAATATAAAAATATCAATACAAAAATGATGGGCTTCCCGGAAGATTGGAGAAAAGACTTAATAGCTATAAAATATAAAACATTTATTTGACATTCTCTTTTTTTTCATCTAAACTGTAGAAAAATATTTTTATATTTATACTATAGGTGATATAGAAATGCAAACATCAGAAGTATTAAAAAAAATCAATATCCCCCGCCATAAACTTTATTATCTGGAACAAAAAGGCTACATTAAACCCAAGAGAATGCCCAAAGGAGACATCGAAGCCCGGGAGTATTCTGAAGAAGATTATCAGAAAATTGAAGCAATCTGGCAATTTTTACAGCGTGGGTTTAAACACAAAGTAGCCTATCAGAAAGCAATGGAAAAGCTTAATCATAGTTAGCTTTAACAACAACCAAAAAGGTAGATAAATTATTTAATGGTAAAATCTGTATCTAATATAAATAAAATACCTAAAATTATTGCTGTTGCTAATCAGAAAGGCGGTGTCGGCAAAACCAACCTTGCTTTTAATCTAGCAGGTGCACTGGCCGAAGCCGGAGAAAAACTTCTCCTGATAGATCTGGACCAGCAAGGAAACCTTTCATCAGCTTTTCTGGAGAAAATCTATGAGCTGCAATATACAATATCTAATCTTTTTTTAGAGGATAATTTAAAAATCTCTCAGGTGATCCAAAAAACCGCTTTTGAAAATATTGATATCATCCCATCCAATATTTCCTTAAGCAAAATTGATCTACAGCTTTCCGGTGAACCGGATGCTCAATATTTCTTAGCAGACAAGTTGGAAGACTTAAACAATAAATATTCTTATATTATTATTGATTGCCCTCCCAGTCTTGGTTTGTCTACCAGGATTGGTCTCGTTGCAGCCAGGCAGGTGCTTATTCCCCTGGAATGTCAGGAATGGGCAGTAAAAGGCACAGTTTACCTAAGAGGAGCCATTAAAAAGATTCAAAGAAGAGCTAACCCTAAACTTGAAATACTGGGCTATCTGATTAATAAATTTGATGGCCGTCGTAAATTAGAAGAAATTTATCATGAAAATATTATTGAAAGTTTTAAAGAAAAGGTTTTTAAAGTGGAATTAAAAAACAGTGTCAAATATACTGAAGCCTCTACATTCAAAAAGCCGATAAATTATTATTTACCTTCTTCTGAACATGCAGAAAGCTTTAGAAAACTGGCCCAGGAGATTATTAATCATGGCTAAAAAAAAGGAAAATTTACTAAGACAATTTGCCAAAGACAGTTTTGATCCTATAACCGAAGAAAAAGAAACGGTAGACAAACAAAAAAAAGGAATCCGGGAAGGAACTAAAGGTATTTCCGGAGCTCGCATTATTGATTTAGAAAGAATCAAATCTGATCCGGACCAGCCCAGAAAAACCTGGGATAAGAAAAAACTGAATGAATTGGCTGTCTCTATAGAAAAACACGGAGTTCTTCAACCAATTACTGTAGAATATATTGAAGAAGAAGATTATTTCAAAGTTATTAATGGGGAGCGTAGATATCGTGCATCAAAAATTGCCGGTCTTGAAGAAATACCCTGTATTATTCGTAATATTGATCAAAAAATAAAATTAATTCATCAGCTGATTGAAAATATCCAAAGGCAGGATCTTCCACCTATTGAAGAAGCTGAATCGATTCAAACTTTGATCCAGGCCAGGAAAATTGAAAACCCTGATTATTCTCAAAGGGAGGCTTCCCGGGATTTAGGCCTTCCAAAAAGTTATGTCAACGAAATGTTGACTTTATTAAAACTTCCGGATGATATAAAAGAGAGT
>CAYOLB010000275.1:0-5082 GCA_964404675.1 uncultured Atribacterota bacterium
CACTGCGGACTGAGGATTTCCGAAGTTACCGGTCTAAGGCCAGGTAACATTAATTTAACTAAAGGCAAATTAAGAGTAGAAAACGGCAAGGGCAATAAAGACCGGGATCTTGCCATTCCGGAGTATTTAATTGACTTGCTTGACAGCTGGCGAAAGAAAAGACCGCCCAGCGATTATTTCTTTACAACTTTAAAAGGCAAAAAACTTTCGAACAGATATCTCCAGCAGATGGTTAAAAGATACGCTCAAAAAGCCGGCCTAACCAAAAGAATTTCACCTCATACATTAAGGCATACATATGCCACGCAATATTACAAGCAAACAAAAGATATTGAAACGTTAAGACGTATTCTAGGCCATTCAGACATCAGCACCACAACTATTTACATCACCCTGGCCAATATTGACGTTGAAAACGGCATGAAATCATTCAAAGGATTTTTGTAAATATCTAGTGAATCAGCTGATAGGATTATTATTTCACTCGGTTGCGAATAATGTCTTTTGTTACTTCTAAATCACTCTCATTTAAGATATGAAAGCGTACCTGTCCGCGTCGAGCATGACGATCAACAATAGATGACGGGTCAGATAGTTTTTCTTTTAATAGCTTCATTTCTTCCGTTGTTGTTAATTGAAGTTCAGCATATACCCAGTTGTTTGCGTAGTAATAAAAAAGTATGAGTTCATCACCCTGTTTTAAGTATCGGTAAGAGCTCACTCCACCAGTTATGTTCACTCTACCATTGGGATATTCTTTTTCTACCCAATCAGGGATAGAACGAACCGCACTTCTTACAAAATCGCTCTTAACTCTAACTATCGTATCTTCCTCTGGCTCGTAAGGGGTGATAGAGTGTTCTTTTTCCTCGTCAGTTTCGTTAATAACTTCTTTTTTAATGCTTTTTAACGCTTGCGATAACCACTCTAATGCAGCCTCTCCGTCTCTTTGTAACACAGTATCTATTTCTCTGTTGTGTTTCACCGCATTTCTAAAGTCTTTGAAAGCAATTAACCTCTTTTCTACTTCAAACTTCGACTTGAAAGTTTCTTCAAAGAGTTGCCAATTCTTCAAAATGGTATTTGAGTAGTCCATAATATCACAAAAGCCCAAGCTATCTTTAGTTGAAAAGTCAAGCCAAGTTTTTGATGGATTTTTTCTCAAATATTCTTTTGCTTTTTCTTGAACCTTTATCTTTATGTCTTCAGGAATAACTTTAGACCAATAATCTTTTCCTATTTTTTTTAGTAACGTCTTATCTATGAGCGTGCGAATTAAAAGCTCAATTTCATCAAGTGCCTTATTCTTATTTGCCCCTGCCACTTGGAGGATTTTAGAGCCTAATAACCGTTCAAATTCATTGAAAATCGCTCGTGATCGTGTTTTAAGAAACTCTTTATAAGAGTTATTCTTTATTGAATCGTCATAAGTAATAAGTTGTGCTTCTAGGGCGTCTTTAAAATCAGGGTTTTCTTTCTCGTATGCTCTAAAGTAATCGCTTGGTGCTTGACCAAGTATTTCCTTATTGAGCTCCGCAGGAATAAAGCAGAAGTTTGCTAGTGAATATTCTCCGCCTAATTTATTCTTTCGTAAGAATTGGCGGGGAAAGATATGATGTTTCTCAGGACTATTAAAGTCCGAACAAAGTGAGTAATCAAGAGTAATAATGTTGTTTGTCTTAAAATGTCGTGGGTGACGTATTGCTAGCATACAAAAGAAAGCGTTACGCAAAGCTGATTTAGTACTAATTTTACTCTTTGCGATTTTCTCCTCATCAAGATTAATGGGGTACCCAATTTTTACATCTTCCCCTTCAAGAAGTTTATCAAATAATAATCGTCTATCTTCTTCCATACGGGTCTCTCGTGAAGTAGCGTATCGTTCACTTAATGCTGATTTCCAAAACCATTCGTGTATTTTTTCTGTCATTCTCTTGGTTAAAGAACGTCCGGGCGTTTTAAAATAGAGGTATGCCAATAACGCTATTATCGAGGGGTATGGTACAAATTCATAAATCTTTGTTCCAAGATTATTCGTTAGAAAATCTACAGATAGTTTGATTGCATTAGAGATTTCTTCCCAATTTTCCTTTAATTCTTCTTTTGTTAGTTGGAGTTGATAGGAATTTCGACAATACCCTTTAATAATAAGTGAAGCAGTATGAGTAATAACCTCAGGGGGAATTTTCCCAAAACCTTTATCTACTAGGAAGTCATGCAGTTTGGTATATTCCTCTTTTAAGTCAAAATCTTCTCCCCAGGTGCTTGCAACTACAAGGTCGAATATTGAAAGTCGTTTACCCCCTTGATTGATGCGCTCAAATATTTCGCTCGCCTCGTCAAGATCTTTTTCCCGCACAGTAATTACTGATAACGGGTATCCTGAAAATATGTTGTAACACTTATCAAATGCTCGTTTTCGCTGATCGGTGAGTTTGTTGTATACCTGAAACTTATTATCTCCCAGGATATCCTTTAAAGAAGCATAGTAATCACCTTCGTGGTGTCGGGTAATAAATTCTTCCTTATCAAAGTTAAAACAGATTTGAGAATAATCCGCACCATTTATTTTCAACCCTTTAATAGCAACATAAAGTGAGGTCGCTCTTTGTTGTCCATCAAGAATATATCGAATAGAGGTATATTTGTCGGGTGGTGGTAGGTTTAGTTCTGCAATGTTCCGATAAAATAGGTTGTATTTTTTTTCTGCGTCCCAAATAAAGAAACTGCCGATGGGATACTCTTTATAAATTGAGTCCAGAAGCTTTATTACCTTTGACCGACTCCATACAAAATCTCTTTGAAATCGAGGTATCCGAAGATGCCCAATTTCAATATCATGAACAATATCTGAAAGCTTTAACCCATCAATTTTAATTTTTTGTTGTTGCATATTTGTTATTATATTACAATCTTACAAGTGATATTGAAACTCTTAGAAGAATATTGGGCCATTCAGATATCAGCACCACGACAATTTATATAACTCTGGCCAATATTGACGTCGAAAACGGCATGAAGTCTTTTAAGGGGTTTATTTAACTAACTACTTACATGAATTTTTATAACTTATTGAACAATAGGGAAAAGCAGTTGACGCTTCAGCTGCATATTTGTTAAAAAGAAGGGGCCGAGTATAATATAATCAAGAATTAAAACAAGAGGGTAAAACCATAAAAAAACTTAAAGTTTCTATACGAGACGAACAAACACTAGAACTACAGGAAGATGGTAAAAAAGGCGACCTAATAGACCTCTCCTCGTTGCATGACGTGGATATTGATAAATCTACAATTAAAAATGTGGTTGATTCCATCAAAAACGATACATTCAATGCTGAGGTTGAAAAAGCACGTAAAACCATTGAGAATGAAAAGGAGCTAGAAGCAAAACTTAAGGAACAAGAATTACAAGAAAAAATCCGGTTACTTGAACAAGAAAAAAAGGCTGCTGTTGAATTAGCTGAAGCCAATGCCAAAAATGCTTCTCAGGAAGATATTACCAAAAAAGATGCTGAAATTAATAAGCTACAGTCACGAATTGATGCAGCAGAAACAGAAAATAAACTTGCTATCTCTGAAGCCCTAAAGCCGGTTGAGAAAGAGCGCGATCAACTAGCCAATAAACTCGACAAAAAAGATTCCGAAGCAAAAATTCTTGAGACTTCCCTCAGAAAAGAATATGAGAACAAGCTAAAAACCAAAGATGAAATGATCGAGTATTATAAGGATTTTAAATTGAAGCTTCCAACCAAAATGCTAGGGGAAACACTCGAACAGCATTGCGAAATTGAGTTCAATAAACTTCGTACAACTGCTTTCCAAAATGCCTGTTTTGACAAAGATAATGATGCTAGTAGTGGTAGTAAAGGTGACTATATTTTTAGAGAAACTGATGGACAAAATACTGAGATTATTAGCGTCATGTTTGATATGAAAAACGAAAACGATGAGACTGCTACTAAAAAGAAAAACGAAGATTTCTTAAAAAAGTTAGATAAAGATAGAAATGAAAAAGGTTGTGAATATGCTGTGTTGGTTTCGTTACTGGAAACAGATAATGAACTGTACAACACCGGTATTGTTGATATGTCGTATAAATACCCCAAAATGTATGTTATTAGGCCACAATTTTTCATCCCGATGATCACTTTGCTTCGCAATGCAGCACTTAACTCTCTTAAATATAAATCTGAACTTGCGTTGGTTAGGGCCCAAAATATCGATATCACAAAATTTGAAGATAATATCAACGCATTTAAAGAAGGATTTGCGCGAAACTATGATCTTGCAAGCCGGAAATTTAAAACAGCCATAGACGAAATAGACAAAACAATAAGTCATCTTCAAAAGACAAAGGACGAACTTCTTTCTTCAGAAAATAATCTCCGTCTAGCAAATAATAAAGCTGAGGATTTAACCATAAAGCGCCTCACTAGTGGTAATCCAACTATGCAAAATAAATTTAAAGAACTTAGTAAAAGCGGAGAATAGAATAAAATACCTCAGGATAAAATGGAATTTTCAATATTATTATGGTGTTTATCTCTAATTAAGTCGGCATTACCATAATTTATATCACTCTGGCCAATATTGACGTTGAAAACGGCATGAAGTCTTTCAAGGGGTTTTTATAAATATCTTTCGGTATTATAATTTTTACAAATGGAAAGACTTTCTGACAGCAAAAGACAGGAAAAGCTTGCTAAAGCCTTTAAGGCAGTTATTTCTGCTGGCTTGGTAGCCCCTGTCTTTGTCTCTGCTGCTGCCTGCGGGAAAGAACAGCCGGCAGTTGAGGAAGCTCAGGCCGATGAACCAACAACGGCCATTATTGAAACTACCCCGGAAAATAAGGAAACCCAGCCTGTAGTTGAGGAAGAAGCCCCGCCAACCACTGAAGTTACCGAGGTAAAGCCAATTGAATGGGAAGGAGTAGTAATTAATCCCATCGAAGGTTTAAGATTTGAGAATGGCAGTTTCTTTGCCCAGGAAGGCAATCCCTATGGATTAGAAGCTGAAACCAAAGCCGGTGTTTTTATTAAAGACGCTTTTGAAATGAATGGACAGATGGAGAATTCCATTG
>CAYOLB010000276.1:0-1521 GCA_964404675.1 uncultured Atribacterota bacterium
AGAACTTATTATTAACGCCTCCCTTCTTCCACAGTGGGAAGTTAAATTACGTAAGGAAGCAATAGTAAAAATGGCCCATCATTCCACAAGTATTGAGGGCAATCCTTTAACTCTGGAGCAGGTAAAGAAATTAATTGCAGGTAAAAAAATCGGTGCCTGGCAGAAGGATAGGGATGAAGTCTTGAACTACATCAAAGTTCTTGAATATATTGATAAGCTCGGGGAAGAAAAGACAAAAGATATAACTGAAAAAAATATTCTGAGAATTCATCAGATTAACTCGAAGGACGTACTTCCTGAAGGGCAATCAGGTCATTACCGGAAAATACCAGTTGCAGTGGTAAATGGATTAGGAGAAGTTGTCTTCCAGCCACCTCCGGCAAATAAAGTTCCAGGTCTTATGAAAGATTTTGTCTCCTGGTTAAATAGTGATTCTGCTAATGAACTATATCCTGTAATATTAAGTGGTATTTCTCATTATGAATTTGTCAGGATCCATCCCTTTGTAGATGGTAACGGCAGAACTGCCAGGGCTTTATCTACTCTAATTCTATATCTTAAGGGTTTTGACACTAAAAGGTTTTTTGCGCTGGATGATTATTATAATGAGGACAGAAATAGGTATTATGCTGCATTGCAGACAGTGGATTCGAAAACTCTGGATATAACAAAGTGGCTGGAATATTTTTGTGAAGGTGTTGCTGTAAGTATGAATAAGGTAAAGGAAACAATTTTACAATTAAGTCTTGATAAAAGAGTTAAAGATAAAAGGGGTCAGATCTTCTTAAATGAAAGGCAGATAAAAATTTTAAAATATTTACAGACAAATCCAAGGATTGATAGCTCTGAAATCCAGAAAATGTTCAGTGTGAGCAGGGAAACAGCGAATCGTATAATCAGAATTTTGTTAGAAAAAAAATTAATTAAAAGGTCAGGAAAAGGTAAGGCGACTTACTACGAATTACTTTGAATCGTCAACCTTACGTCAACCTTACGTCAACTTATCCCCAAATTAAATAATTTATGCTGGAACTGAGATTGTTTTCTTGGAATATTTTTTTCAATTCAGGTGGCCCATATTTTAGATATAAATAAATTTTAGATATAAATAATATAGATATTGAAATTATTCCTTATGATGGGACTCCAAATCCAAGGAATCCATTTGACAGGCTCATCCCTGAAGAAAGACGTAAAAAAATTGTAGAAATATATGCCCAGATTTATCTGAAAATGGTAAGGAAAAAGTAGCAAAATAATTTAAACCTGAATGAATAGTAGTAATAATTAGATTCTTTTTTTATTTTGCCTCACTAATCATTTTCTTAAATTCCTTAACTTGCTGTTTAGGGTTATTTATAGTCAGCAGCGGTCTCAACCTGTATTCTGAAAAGAACTTAATCATATTCTGTTTCTCAAAACCCAGAAGTGTTTTCTGGATTTTTGGAGCAAGTTTGAGTAAAGACATAACCTGGCTTACCCTGGCTCTGGTTATTCCAAGATCTCTTGCTATATCAGATT
>CAYOLB010000277.1:0-2493 GCA_964404675.1 uncultured Atribacterota bacterium
TTTAAATATAATACCCATTGAAATTTGGTCAATAAAGTATTATTCTCATTTATATACACTAAAGTATACAAAAATATTAACTATGGTGCATAAAAATGAGAATCGATATTTTAGATAAGCTATCCAGAAAAGGCGTGATTTTTACTTTTGACGATGCATACAAAGTTTCTAATATCAACAGGGATATTTTAAAAGTATTATTGAACAGGCTGGAAAAACAGGGCTGGATTGAACGTATAGAAAAGGGTAAGTACATGATAATTCCTCTTGGCGCCAGGAAAGCTAAGTATACATTAAATGAATTTGTAATAGCCTCTATTCTCGTTAACCCTTACGCTATTTCTTATTGGAGTACGCTTAATTACTATAGTTTTACGGAGCAAATTCCCGGTACTGTTTTTATTCAGACTACTGCAAGAAAAAAATATCAGGAAAAAAAAATATTTGGTATTAAATATAAAATTATAAGGATTAAAGAGGAAAAATTTTTTGGTCTGGGGAATGAGATAATAGATGATTTCAGAATAAATTTAACTGATAAAGAAAAGACGATTATTGATTGTCTTGATAAACCTCAATATTGTGGTGGAATTATTGAAGTTGCGAAAGCAATAAAATCAAAAAGATATAATTTAAATAAACTTTTGGAATACGCAGTAAAAATCGAAAATACAGGCGTGAAAAGAAGACTGGGGTATCTTTTAGACCTTTATAAGATTCAATCAAATATTAAACAGGTTGAAACACGTAATTATCTCTATCTTAATCCCGGGTTTATAAAGAAAGGCAGAAAAGAATCAAAATGGAAACTGGTAATTAATTTAGATGAAAAAGAATTAATCAACTTAGAGTAATATAAAAATGATAAAGTATATTGAATTAAAAGAAATATCCAGGGAATATGAAATTCCAATATCTACTATAGAAAGAGATTATGCTCAAAACTGGATTTTAAAATACCTTTCAGAAGTAGATATGGTATTAAAAGGTGGAACAGGGATTAAGAAAGTATATTTTAATAATTATAGATTTTCTGATGATCTTGATTTTACCCTGGTATCATCTATTAATAAAGAAAACCTGAATATAAAAATTAATACAGCAATAGGACTTGCAATAAAAGAAAGTAGTATTAATTTTAATGAGGAGAGTTTTAATTTAATTGAAAATACAAATGGTTTTGAATGTAATATTTACTTTAAAATATTAAACCGTTCCAGAAATAGATTAAGGATAAAAATAGATATTACTGGATTTGGAAAAGAAATTGTTTTACTACCAATTTTAAAAAGAAATATCATTCATAAATACTCGGATAATCTGGAGGGTACTGTTTTGGTTTATTCTATGGAGGAGATATTTGCAGAAAAAATTAGAACTTTATTTGATAGAACAAGACCAAGAGACTTATATGATGTATGGGCATTAAAAAAAGGTGTTGATCTGGTTATCTCCAGAAGAATTATAAAGGATAAGTTTTATTATAAGCATATTGATATTGATTTTATTAATTTAGAAGGTAGAAAAAAAGACTTTGAGGTTTCATGGCATAATTCACTGAGGCATCAGTTGAGAGAACTTCCGGATTTTAATTCAGCTTTTTCAGAGGTAATATATTTCTTGAAAGAGTTTTTGAATTAATAATGATTTTGGTTTAATAACTGTATATGAATTATTTCTTATAAAAACGTCTTTTATTGCTACAGAGCACTTAGTTTCATTATTTTAATATGTTTCAACGTTTGTTGAAATGGGTTAGTTTTATGAAACTTCAAGCATTCCTGACAATTCAATCTCAAATGCGTAAGTGGGAACACTTTTAGGCTCTCTTTTCCATATTACATCAAATATACAAAAGTTCCCTGTAAAAATGTGTTCAATACGACAAAATTTCCTTTGAATTATGTGTTTTAATTTATACTTTTTAGTTAAAATATAAAATATGCAGATAGAAAAAAAGAGATTAAAAAGTGGTTTTGAGTTACCGGTGTTTGGCTTTGGCACCTGGACAGTTGGAGGAGGGGAGACAAGAGATCCTGATAATGACGATATGGCAGATATTAATGCCATAAAGACAGCTATAGAAATGGGTATAACCCACATTGATACAGCAGAAATGTATTCAGAAGGACATGCAGAAGAACTTGTGGGTGAAGCAATAAAGGGTTTTGACAGGTCCTCCCTTATAATAGCCACAAAAGTCTGGCATACAAATCTTCGTTACGATGACCTTATAAATTCTGCACAGAAGAGCCTGAAAAGACTGGGCACTGATTACGCAGATATCTATATAATACATTATCCCAACCCCTCTGTTGATATAGGAGAGACTATGGAAGCAATGGATTATCTGGTTGAGAAGGGTCATATAAAATATATCGGACTGAGCAATTTCAGTGTTGGGCAGTTCAGAGAGGCACAGAAGCATACAGAAAATAAAATAGTCTGCAATCAGCTTTATTATAATCTGGCAAACAGAGAGCCAGCAAAAGA
>CAYOLB010000278.1:0-3204 GCA_964404675.1 uncultured Atribacterota bacterium
ACCGCTCCAATTATCATTGGATAAATAGCTGCCCTGGGCCGGCCTTCTGCCCTTATTATATGGTTTGCTGCAAGAGAGCTTGAAAAGAATACAAAACCGAAAAGGATTATTGAAAGATAATCTTTGGCATACGGCAGAACAGATTCAGAAGCACCAAAAAACTTCAATATATTATCAATAAATACAAATGCTACGGCCATCATCAATGCATTTATGACAATATTTGCAATAATTGCATTACCAACTGTCCTAGCAGCAAGTGACTCGTCACCACGGCCCAGACCCCGGGAAATTATGGATGCAGAACCAACCCCTACCATGATACCTATTGCCAGCATTAGTATCTGTATGGGAAATACAATTGTCAGGGCAGCAATAGCAATAGAACCTACACCATTGCCAACAAAAATAGTATCTATGAAATTATAGAGTGCGCTTATTACCATCCCAATTATGGAAGGCACTGAAAACTTAAAAAGCAGGGTTCTTAAATTATCTTTTAATATCGGGTCCCTTTGAGAATACATCCATTAACAGATCTATATTTATAATATTTTTTAAAATGGATGCATTCACTTGATTTAGGTTAATGCTATATGCAGGTTTTTGAGTTTTTTTAGTAGTTACTCCAGTTAAGTAAATACCCCCATTTTCTAATTTTACATGATGGATTTGACAATAAATGAATTGTACTTAAAATATTAAATAAAAACAAATAAAGTATTATACTAATATGATTAAATATTTAGATATCATTTAAAATCCTTTTTAAGCCTGTAGCCGCAATAGGGACACAGATTAAAATCTTTCTGTATTTCCCTTTCACATTTTGGACATTGATTGTTTTTTAATAACCTTTCTTCCCGTGTTTCCTTTACCACAGGTATGGTTGGAAGACCCATTTTACCTTCTTCAAGTTTAAATGATTCCTTTAACTTATTCAGGACTCTCAGGCCGTCATCATCAAGCTTTCCATCAGATTTATATTTCTTATAAACCCTTTTATAAAGATCCTCTATATCTTCCTTTTCAAATTTATTAAGCGTTTCTATTTCACTGTCAAGCAGTTCCTTGTAAACTAATATATTATCTTCAATGTTATCAAACTGCCTGTCCAGTTTTTCATCACATTCCTTACAGTAGGGGGAATGTGATTTATCTTTAATAATTTTTCCACACTCTATACATCTTTCTACATCAACCATAATCAACCTCTTATATAATTTTTACAAAACAACAGGCAATATATTACCATAAATAATTTTTTTTTGGATATATCATTCTTATTAAATACTTTATTTACTATGAATAAAAATAAAGTAATTGCTATATTTACTTTTTTAGCCATATCTTATTTATACATCCTAAAATACCTTTTGATATTTTTACTTCTCTGATTTAAAAATTATACTAATATTGATAATATATATTTGTGCTCCGGTAAGAATAAATAATAACGTATATGTTTAACTCTATAATATAAATACTTTAAATATAAGGTTAAACAACAAACTCATGACAAAAATAAGCCCTTTTATATTATTATTTTTATGATATAATATATAAGTTTAGGAATTTATATGCTAAACAGTGTAAATAAATATGATCTGCATTTTTTGGTTAAGCTTCCAAATTAAAACAGAAATTTTATATTTATATTTATACCATATTCTGAATAGTTTTTGAGAAAAGAGCATAGAACAATGAACAAAAGACTGTATATCGGAAACCTTGCATATTCTATAACCAACGGAGATCTTGAAAAATTATTTTCAAGTGAGGGTAATGTTGTTTCTGCAAGAGTTATAAGAAGACTGGATGGAAAGTCAAAAGGGTTTGGTTTTTTAGAAATGGAAACAGAAGAAGAAGCATCCAAAGTTATTGAAAAATATAATGAAACAAACTTTAAAGATAGAACTATTTATGTAAATGAAGCAAAACCAAGAAAGCAGAGAAGTACTTTCATTGGAAAAGATAGAAACAGATTTAATAAAAAAATAGGTAATGACCTCAATTCAAAGCTGAGAAGACTCAGAAAAAAGTTCTGAATCGTTAAATTGATAACATGGAAATAATAATTTTTATAAAAAGGTGAACTAAAATTAATAAAGAATTAGAACATAAATCTGAAGAAATAAAATCACTCATAAATAAAGGCAAATCTGAAGGTTACCTTACTATAGAAGAAATAAGCGATTGCCTTTCTGAGCTGGAACTTTCAAAAGATAAGATTGAGAAAATTTTCAAAGTCTTTGATAGATTAGACATCGACGTTATTGATGAAAAGGAAGATGATCTCAGTACAGAACTTCAAAAAAAGGAAAGAAAAGATCTGCCTAAAAAGAAGAATCTGGATTTTAACATCAGGTCTTCGGTAAACGATCCTGTAAGGATGTATCTTAAGGAGATTGGTAAGGTAAAACTTTTATCGGCAAATGAAGAAGTCATGCTTGCAAAAAGAATAGAGGCGGGTGACAATCATGCCAAACAGATCCTTGTCGAATCAAACCTCAGGCTTGTTGTAAGTATCGCCAAAAAGTATGTTGGCAGGGGCATGCTCTTTCTGGATCTTATTCAGGAAGGGAACCTCGGACTTATAAAAGCTGTTGAAAAATTTGATTACAGGAAAGGTTTTAAATTCTCTACATATGCGACATGGTGGATAAGACAGGGTATAACAAGGGCTATCTCGGACCAGGCAAGGACAATAAGGGTGCCAGTACATATGGTAGAAAACATTAATAAAATAATAAGAGTACAGCGAAGATTGATACAACAGCTGGGAAGAGATCCATCTATTGATGAGATCTCCAAGAAATCAGGTTTTTCTACTGAGAAGGTAAGGGAAATAATTAAAATCAGCCAGCATCCTATTTCATTTGAGACTCCAATCGGTGATGACGGTGACAGCCAGCTTGGTGATTTTATAGAAGATTCCGATACAGAAAAACCACCGGAGACAGCATCTTTTATAATGCTCCAGGACCAATTGAACAAAATCTTAAATACCCTATCTGACAGGGAGAGAAGAATTATTCAGCTAAGGTTTGGGCTTAAAGACGGGCAGCCAAGAACTCTTGAAGAAGTTGGAAGAGAATTTAAGGTAACCAGAGAGCGCATAAGACAGATTGAATTCAAGACACTCAACAAACTCCGTGTTTCAAATAAGAGCAGAGACTTAAAGAATTTTTTGGAAGTCTGATT
>CAYOLB010000279.1:0-6111 GCA_964404675.1 uncultured Atribacterota bacterium
CTTCCCCAGAATAAAATTGCCAAAACCCCGAATAAGGTGTTCTTATCATCTTTACTTATTGTTTTTATAAACATATTTAATAACTTTTTTAGTTAAATAATTATTTTATTCTTCTACTTTTATCTTTAATAGAAATCCTTTAATTAAGCTACCTTAATAATTTTTATTCCAGATAATTGCTTTATAGCACTTCCACCTTTGGACTTCAGGCAAAAAATGGTTATCTTACTACTCTTAATACTCTTATATGGCTAAAACCTATTATATATATTGTAACAATTTAACAACTCTTATAATAATTTATATCTCTTATCCTAATTTGCAAATTCTAATCGATGTCTGAGAAAAAATACGCCAACTAATTTTATCCCACTGCTTCTGTCACTGTTAAACTGACTGTTTACCGCTTATCTTTTCAATTTTTACCTTTAGAATAACTGTTTTTTCTAAAACACCTTGATCGAATTTTGATTCTCTTTCTACAAAATTAAGGTTATCTCCATAATAATGATTAATAATAATACTAAGGGCTTTTTCCTTTTCAGCAATATCTGATAAAAACTCTGCTTTTCCAAAAATAGTCACACTGTTATACTTCATTTCCGTATTGCAAAGATCTGGCATTTTCTTTATTTCCGCATTTTGAACGATTCCTATACAAACCTGCGGATTGCTCTTTAGAATATCAATTTTAAGCCCTTCATTGGCTGAATGTAAGTATATAGCCTCATCAGAAAAACCGAAATTCATAGGAACTACATATGGCATATTATTCTCAGACATAGCTACATTGCAAAAATCAGCTTCCCTTATAATATTTTTTATTACTTTTGTGTCACCTATTTCTTTATCTTTTCTTCTCATGATATAATCCCTTTTTATTAAAATTCATAGGACATAATTCTCTAAAACTAAAGCTAGTCCAAATAGATGCTGTTTTCTGTTCATTCATCAATTGCTATTTCCTTCTTGATATTTTTATTTACTTTAATTATTTCCTTTGCTACTTCACTATTTCCCTTATACTCAATTACTGATTTTTCTTTAATCTGGGCTTCTGTCATTACCTCATCATAAGGAATAAGGCCCAAAATCTTTATTCCTGCTTCAGCTGAAGTTTCCTCAATCCTGGTAGCCATTTCTTTATTAATATCAAATTTGTTTACTACTACACCTGCTTTCATGCCAAAATATTTAACTAATTCAAAAACACGTTTCATATCATGCAAACCAGATACTGTGGGTTCTGTAACAATTACTGCATAATCCGCTGCAGTAAGAGAAGCAATTACAGGACATCCTGTACCAGGCGAACCATCAATTAAATTATTTTTAATATCGTATTTTTTAGCCAGGTTAACTGCATGATCTCTTACTAAAGTAACCAGTCTGCCCGAATTTTCTTCAGCAATTCCCAGTCGGGCATGGCTCATTGGTCCAAACCTGGTATCAGAAATAAACCATTCTCCATTTATGGCATCATGCACTTCAACTGCATTTTCAGGGCAAACTAAATAACAGACTCCACAACCTTCGCAATCTATAGGATTAATATAATAACTGACTTTTCCGTTATTTTCTTCTTTTTCAATAGCCATAAAATGACAAGCATCTTTACATTTTCCACAGGCTGTGCACCTATCTTGAATAATTTTTGCAGTTACACTACCACTAAAATAACCTCTCTCTTTGATTTTTGGTTTCAAAATAAGATGTAAATCAGCTGCATCCACATCACAGTCAGCAATTACCATCGATTTATTCAAAGATGACAATGCTGCTGCAAGCGAAGTCTTGCCAGTTCCCCCTTTACCACTTATAATGACAATCTCTTTTGGTCTCTGTCCTTCAATTATATCTGATTTTAAGCTTTTCTTTATTACCTGCTGGTTTTCAAAAAAGTATTCTTTTTCTGCAGGTTTTTTAATATTTCTTTTATGCTTGGCAGCTTCAATAATCCTGGCGGCAATCTTTTTAAACAACAACTTATATTCTGGAATTTTATCAATAATCAGATCTCCACGAGAATAAAAATGGGCTATTTTACGGTCATTTGGTATCTCGCCAATAATTTCTAGCTGCTGAGTTTGACAGTAGTTTTCTAAATCCATATTATTATAGCCCGCCCTATTTACAATTATAATGGGTTCTTTCTCCAGACTTCGGGCCATTGCTACGGCTAACTTGAGGTCATGCAAACCAAAAGGGGTAGGATCTGTTACTAAAACACACAGATCTGCATCTTTGATAGTCTCTACTACCGGACAGGCTGTTCCAGGAGAAGAATCTAAAATATTAATCCCTTCTGCAATATGTGATTTTAATTTTCTTATTAAACGGGGAGACATTCCCCCTTCTGCCGTTTTTAATGACCCATCGTGAAAATTAATTTTCCCGCTAATACCATGTCTTAAAGACCCAATCTCTCTATCTTTTTCAATAATCGCATCAACAGGGCAAACAATCTGACAAGCACCACATAAATGACACAACTCCTTAAAAAACAGCACCTTCTCTTTAACAATTGCAATAGCATTATAATGACAGGCTTCAACACATTTGCCACATCTTATACATTTTTCATCATTTATACCAACGGGAGATAGCAAGGAAACAACCTCTTCTTTGTTGTTCTCAGGTTTTAAAAATAGATGTCCGTTGGGTTCTTCAACATCACAGTCAATATAATGCACTGTTTCTCCTATATCGCTTATAGTACGAGCTAAATTGGAAGCTATTAATGTTTTTCCAGTGCCACCTTTACCACTAGCAATAGCTATTTTTACTTTTGACAAATCTTCCTCCTTCTGAAGTATGTTAAACAGACTCCTTGATTAATAAATTTTATATATTCAGTCAATAGTAAGCAATTTATTCAAAAAGCATAATTAATTCCGAATTCTACAAAAGTACGGCTTAGTTGATCAAAAATTGATTTTAGAGAAAAAATATCAAGTTCTTTTGTTGATTCCAGCATGATTCCACCCTTAATATTAATAGTAGTATTGGTACTTATCTGATTACTGTATGCTGGCATAAATAGACCATTACCATCGCTAAAATTGTAAAAAGAAGTAAAACCAATACTTGAAAATTCATCAATGCGATAGGATATATTTCCAGCCATTAAATGAATATTCTCTTTCCCTTTATCTCCCCCGGACATCATTGAACCTGTAACTTGGGACATGAGGTTAGAAGGAAGATTCAAGTACTCAACTTGTAAATAGAACTGACTTCCTGCTTTGAAAAAGTAACTATAGTCAATACCAGCCAAAAAAGATAGATAAGAATCTTCTTTTTCTTTATAATATCCCAAAGCATTATAAACACCAAATTTACCAATATCTCCTTTTGTGGTTATACCAAGTCGTCTTTGAACAATTTCGTTTGCCAATATACTTTCCTCTACAAAATGAACGGTAACATCAAAATCATTAATAAGCGTTCTTCCTCTCAACCCAATTTTCAAATCACCATTATTTTCAGGGAAAGAGGCTACTAAGGATAAACCAGTATACCAATTTATGGGAATATATGTTTCGATAGCATCTTGATACTTTGTACTATATTCTTCATTTAAAGCCACAGCCCCCAGCGAATAATCAACCGGATTCAACAGGGAACCAAAAGACCAGGATATAGGCTGTCTACCAATGGTAAGATGCAAATTTTCAAATCTTCTCTTCCAGTATAATTTTTTCCAAAAGAAACCTATTTTATTACTAGGTATATCAGTATATAAATTTCCAGCAAGCTTAAGCTCATTATTATCCCTAGATGGCAAAAATAATTCTAAATCCAGATTAGCCTGTGGCAAAAACCCTGAGCCCATGTCAACATCAGACAAATATGATAGTGAAGCATTTAAGTTGCCCCCTAATCGTATATCATTTGCATAAACTATTGAACTAAAAAGAAAAACTGATGAGAACAATAGGAATAAAAAATAAATCAGTAAATAATCTTTTTTCATAATTTGTTCTCCAATTTAATTAAGAAAATGATTAGATACACATGATTATTACATCTTTTCAATTGGTCTTAAAGTATAGACTTTTGAGAGCGGATATTTATCGAATAAAATGAAAACCCGTTTATCTTTTGTTAAAACGGGTTTTTCAAATATATTCTTGCTGTACTTTGATATATTACAAATTATTAATATTAGTAAAAAATATTCTAGCAAACTAATCCATTTTATTCATTGTCTACCTCAGGTGAATTTGAATTCTCTTTTTCACCCTTAACGTATACTTTGCCCTCTTGAATTTCTCTAAGTGCAATCTGCCGATTATTCTTTGCATTCATCTCTACAAGTGGCTTATAACCTTGGTTTAATTGTTTAGCTCTCTTTGCTACCATCATGGTTAATAAGTATTTATTCACTAAATATTTGTTATCTTCCAATTCCTCAGCTCCTATCTAATTTAATCCTATATAATTACAATACTATTTTTATATCAAAATTACAATTTTCTCTGTAAATTTTTTAATTCTTTCTCCATCCGCTTTATCCGTCTCTTTATCTTACCTCTTTCAGACTCTTCATCGTTATCATCAGAATTATTTTTTACAATACTTCTCAATCGTGATTCAAGTTCTCTTATCTCTTTTCTTTTCTCTTCAATCAGCTCTTTAATTGAATAGACATCTTCCTGGAAAGAATTATATCCTTTCTTTTCGTTCTTTTTCACGATCACTTCAATCTCCTTGACAACCTTTCTTTTAAGATTTAAAAATTGACTTAATTATATCTAATGGATTATAGCAAAATTTCCACATATTGCATATATATTTTTATAATATTCTAAACTATTCTAAAATAATTTAATTATCCACCTTCTATGATCATTCTAAAAATTTCTCAATCCCTAATACAACTCTAGAAATCGTAAGACCTAACATAATCTCTTAAAAAATACCTTAGGAAATATATTCCATCAATATATTATATCTTAAATCAATTAAAAATAAAATAAATTGAATATTATATTCCCATAGTTTATCCCTTTCTGTAATATTTTACCTATTTTTTGTCCTAAATCAAGTTTTCTATTTCTATAAATTTAAATCTCAAAAAAATAATTAGATATATTAAGAAAATATTATGTCATAATTAATACTAAAAATATTAATTTGACAGTCAATTTAAGATAAATTATAATTAATTGGAAACTATATGTATCATATCAGTTTCCTTATTTTATAAATATTATCTATAAATTTATTTACAAATACTTACCAAATAAAATGATAAAAAAGCAAGTTTATTCTAATAAAAAGAGAATATTAAAGGCAGCCAGAAAACAATTTTTTACCTTTGGTTATTCCAGAGTAACTATGGATGAATTAGCAATTGAACTTCAAATGAGCAAAAAAACACTTTACCAATTTTTTAAGAGTAAACACTTGTTACTAGAATCCGTTATATATGATTTTTTTCAGGAATTTAATGAAAAAATTAATGAAATTATAAAAGAGAAATCTAAAAATAATAATAAATTAGATATCCTCAAACATTTTCTTTCTCTCATCCAATCACAAATTTCTCAATTTAATATGAACGCCTTTGAAGATATTCACAAAAATAATCCCAAAGCCTGGCAAATGATTAACAATCTTCGTAAAAAGATGATAAACAATGAATTAAGAGAATTGCTAAAACAAGGCAAGAAAGAAGGTACTGTTCGGAAAGATATTGACCTTGACATCATTGTTTTAATTATTCTCAATGCTGTTGAATCTGTTGCTACACCTGAAGTCATTTCCCAATTTTCATATTCAACTGAAGAATTGTTAGAAATGATCGCTAAGATTGTTACGTTTGGCATATTAACACCAGAAAATTTTATAAAAACATAGTAGCTATTTATCTGAAATATATAGAGGAGAATCATAAAAGATATGAAACAATTAGCAAAATTTATTACTAAAAATTCAAAGACAATATTAGCATTAGTAATATTAATAACTATTCTAGGCCTTACTCAAATTGGTAATTTGAGAATAGAAGACGATATAACCAAATACCTATCTGAAAATGACCCTGAAATTATTTTTTATCAGGAAATATCAGAAAAATTTGGTCAATATGATGAAAATCTTACC
>CAYOLB010000280.1:0-2115 GCA_964404675.1 uncultured Atribacterota bacterium
ATTTACAAATTGCTGCATTAATTCAGGACCTAAAATACCTTCTGGAAAACCTGGAAAATTTTCAATCATTTCAGTAAGATTTGCTTGCCCTCCAGGTAATCCTCTTTCCAGCAACAAAACATTAATCCGGAATCGGCTGAGATAAATCCCTGCAGTTAGCCCAGCAGGTCCGCCACCAATAATAATTGTTTCATAAATATCATTTTTTATTTCTTTCTTACCCATCTTTAAATACCTCGTTGTTTATTTAAGATTATGATTAATACTTAGACTATTTAACATTTTCAGATTTATTCTGGAAACCTAGTTCTATTTCTATTTTAGCATTTTGGAGGGAACCGATATCTTTTAAAGGAGAAAACATGCCATAAAGCATATTTTGATATAACTTTGACATAAATGGATTAAGATATATTCTTTTCTTGTTAATGTTGATTGAAATTAAATTTTTAAAATAGACACACTTTTTTTGACTATCCATGCCTTTTACTATAGCCTGAGCTAAATTATAACAATTACCATACCCGCATTTTCCACAATTCATATTCGGAAGCATGAATGCTCTATTCTCCACCTGTTTTACAATCTCCTCTAAATCCTTTTTTTCAGATAATAAATAATCAACATTTTCTTGTTCTTTCAAAGATGTCTCCAGGCCGACAGTAAATAGTACCAGTCCATCATCTAATATTTGTCTGTTATCTTCTTTTTTTAAACATAATATTTTTGGGAAATATTTTATATTCTTAAATCCCTCTACTAGCAGATAATCAGCATTAATATAATACATTATTTCTGATAAATTATGTTCGCCTTGCAGGATAATTTCCGTATTTTCAGGCGTTATCAGTGCAACCTGACTCACTTCTTTGGTAAATTGACCAGTATCGGTATTACCATGGTCAACAGGCTTATTGGAATGTTTAATAACCGCTACACTGTAACCCCTATCTATTAATGATTTGGCAATAGACTTCGTTAAAGTCGTCTTGCCGCTTTTCTTAAAGCCAATTACACCGATTGTCTTCATATTCTCCCCTCCAGAACTTTTTTCAATTGCTCTAACTATACCAAAAGGTATTTTAATTGGCAAGATATCTATTTTTATAGTATGATTAAATATTATTTAATCAGCCCCAATTACAAAAATAAATAGTGTAAACTCTTAGCAGTTAAAAAGAGTTCACTTTTATTTTTTAATTCACAGGCACAAAAAATATCTTGACAAAAATAGGAAAATACAATAATATTTTTAATCGGAAACTTTAAATAAGGAGCTTATATTAATGCCAACTTATGAGTATAAATGTAAAAAATGTGGATATACTTTTGAAAAATTTCAATCCATTACTGCAAAACCATTGCAACATTGCCCGAAATGTAATGGTGAAGTTTTTCGTTTGATTAGTAAAAATGGCAGTTTTATCTTAAAGGGTAGCGGCTATTACAGCACAGATAACCGTAAAAGCCATACTCTTAAAGAAAATAAAGGTATATCTGGAAGCACAATAAAAGGGAAAACCGAAAAACCGGTTACCGCTATTGAAGAGAAGAAAACTGTTGCCCCAAAATCAGAAAAATAGTTATCTAATACTTGAAAACAGTCTCTTCCATCCTGTTTTTATTTGTTTCTTCCTTATTATTCTTTGCAAATCTGTTATTACTTTATTTGTTGCTTCTTCACCAAGACCCATACATTGTTCCGGTTTGCTAAAATTCCACCAATCAATATGATGTATTTTAGGAGAAATAACAAAATCTGCTGTTTCTAGTTGTACTTTTCTCAATTCTTTAGAGGTTATTTTTTCAGAACGCAACAAAATATCAATTGCATTTTTAAATTCTGTTTTTCTTTTCAACTCTTTGCTGATGTTAGAAGCAATAACAAAGTTAGCCCCCATCATCTTAACAGCTTTAACTGGAACGTTGTCAATAATACCACCATCAACTAACAATGTATTCTGAAATTGGACAGGAGGGAAGACTCCTGGAATTGCACAACTCGCCATAAGTGCGGGGATTATTTTACCTTTATTTAAAAACACTTCTTCCCCACTAATTAAATCAGCCGCTACGGCAATAAAAGGTAATTTGGTTTCATGAAAAAGGCTTTCA
>CAYOLB010000281.1:0-5400 GCA_964404675.1 uncultured Atribacterota bacterium
CGCAGTATTTGCCGGGTAGAAAGGCCTAAAGAGATTGCTGCCTGTTTGACTGTCAACTGCTTTTCTATCAGCCTAGAGATGGTCACATACCTACCAAGTTGTTTTTGAGACATTGGATAATATACCTCTTTCTTCATAGTGACATTTTATTAAGATAATTAATAAGGTGACATTATCACAAAATAATCACAAAATTATCCACTTTTGCTTGACATATTTATAAAATAAGTTATAATTGCTAATATTAATAGTTGCCAAAAGCAACTATTGTAAGATTGATAAGAATGTGAGGTTTTAAGGAATATTTCCTTAAATCTATTTTTAATGAAAGAAATATATGATATCATTCTAAGATTAAAGCATTTTTGTGTTTGTAATGAAAGCAAGATTAGTTCTTCCTGCCATATCGGAATAGCAGAGTTAAATGGTATAAATGCTTTGGGAAATAATGAAAATATTACTTGCACTGAATTATCAAAAAGAATGGATCTTTCTTTATCTCGTGGCAGTAGGATAATAGATAACCTGGTAAAAAAGGGTTATTTACTTAGAAAGATTAAAGATCATGATCGTCGTTTTACATTACTTTATTTAACTGAAAAAGGGAAAGAATTAAAAAATAATATCAATAAAGAGCAAAGGGCTTTTGAAGAAGATATAAATTCAGAGCTTACAGCTCAAGAAATTGAATCTATAAAAAAAGGATTAAATATTTTAGAAAATTTTTTAGTAGACAACAAAAAAGGAGAAAAATATGTCAGAAAAAACATTAATTGAAATCAATGAAAGTAATTTTCAACAAGAGGTCTTAGATTCTTCTATCCCTGTGCTTATAGATTTATGGGCACCCTGGTGTATGCCGTGTAGAATCGTAGCACCAAGTGTTGAAAAAATTGCTAATGATAATGAAGATAAACTTAAAGTCTGTAAACTGAATGTTGATAACAATCAAAATATTGCAGCTCATTATAACGTTCAAGGAATCCCTACTCTATTAATTTTTAAAGATGGTAAAGAAGTTGGCAGGATTGTTGGAGCAGTTCCGCCTCAAGCAATTCAGGCGAAACTAGACTCTATTTTATAAAAATTAAATATCATTATCTCAAATTAGGGTGCACTATATTAAGAATATTGTGCACCCTAATTTTATAAGCTAATTATTTTCTTGTTTAGATTTGTTTTTATCAGTCATTAACATGCTTAACTCTATGCCTTCTTTTCGCAATTCCATTACCTTATTTCTTATTTTTGACAAATCTTCTCCAGATAATTCTGCTTTTGTTTTTTCTTCCAACTGCTCTAAAAGTACAGACATCAATTCTCTTAAACCTTCTGCTTCGTCTTCAAATAATTGTTTCTCTTTTAAGCTCTTTTCCTTTACAATTTTTTCTGAAACTGCTTCCTTGGTACCTTTTACGATAAAATTCTCGCCCAATTTAGGGATAATTGTGTTTATTTTTAAGTCTTTTTCAATCAATTCTGATAATGTATCTTGGGCTTCTTGTTCTCCATGAACTAAAAAAACTTTTTGAGGTTTCTTTTTAAAACCTTTTATCCATTGTATTAGTTCACCCTGATCAGCATGACCAGAAAAACCTTCTAGAACATGTATTTGGGCATTTACCTTAATATCTTCCCCAAATATTTTTACCCTTCTGGCTCCATCTTTTATTCTTCTTCCAAGTGTCCCTTCTGCCTGATAACCAACAAATACAATACTTGATTCTTTCCTCCATAAATTATGTTTTAGATGATGTTTTATTCTTCCAGCAGTACACATCCCACTGGCAGAGATTATTACCTTACTTTCCTGAGAGGAGTTTAGTTGTTTAGAATCACTTGCTGTTCTAGAAAAATGAAGATTTTTAAAATCGAGAGGGTTGTAACCTTGTTTTATTAATTCTAATGTATCGGCATCAAAACAATCAGGGTTGCGTCTAAATATTTCTGTTGCAGAAATTGTCAATGGACTATCTACATATACTGGGATATCCAAATAACTCTTATCTTTTACTGCAATAATCTGGTCATAATATTGATTCAACTCATAGATGATATCCTGGGCACGTTGTACTGCAAAGGAAGGTATTATTACATCTCCTCCCCTCTTTTGTGTCTCAATAATGATTGGAATCAGTTTTGCAGCTTCATTTTTTAAAGAAGGGTGTAGTCGATTACCATAAGTCGATTCCATTATTAGATAGTCTGCCTCTTCTATAATAGATGGATCCCTAAGAATAGGTTTGCTTTTTCTTCCCAGATCACCGCTAAAAACCAATTTTATACTGTTGTCATTCTCTTTAATCCAACATTCCACAATAGCTGATCCAAGAATATGACCGGCATCCTGGAAACGAATTGTTAAATTATCATTAATTATTATTTTTTGTTTATACAAAACAGGTGAAAAATAATTCAAACTATCTTTCGCTTCTTCTACAGTATAGAGAGGTTCTCGTAGAGGTTTACCAGCACGTTTTCTTTTGCGATTTTCCCACTCATTTTCTGTTTCCTGAACATAACCACTATCGGGAAGCATAATAGAACAAAGATCAAAGGTTGCATTTGTACAATATATTTTGCCTTTAAAGCCTGACTTTATCAAACTAGGGATACGTCCACTGTGATCAATATGGGCATGTGATAGAATAAGAAAATCAATTTCCCTTGGATTAAAACGAAAAGGTTCATAGTTAAGCCTGTTAAGCTGCCTATTCCCCTGGAACATTCCACAATCAAGCAAAATTTTTTTATTTTCAATCTCTAATAATATATTTGAACCTGTAACTACCTGAGCAGCTCCTAA
Organism: uncultured Atribacterota bacterium; assembly: GCA_964404675.1. Taxonomy (GTDB): domain Bacteria; phylum Atribacterota; class Phoenicimicrobiia; order Phoenicimicrobiales; family Stramentimicrobiaceae; genus CAZWUL01. The sequence continues at coordinate 2,807 of CAYOLB010000281.1, forward strand.
AAAATGAATTTTCATTGTCTTTAAATACCATTCCTTCCTATTTTTATATAATCTGACTAAATTAATTGAAAATTTAATAAAACTCTTTAATTTTTTTTATTTTTTCATTTCTATACAAAGATTAAAAATATATTAAAAAATTTCTAATCATCTTTTTATTTAAATTATGTGGAAAATATAAATATATAAACTACCTAAAAAAATTAAAGCTAGTAAATGAATAAACAACATTTTGTAAAACTTAAAGGTGTTTACTTTCAAATACTCAATAGTCACTGTAAAACAGAGATGCATAGGGGACATCATCATACCAACAAAACCGGAAGTGTAAGCAAAAATTGCCATAGAAATATTTAATGTGTCACCCTGCGTCATCAATGGCATCAAGATTGGAAAGCTTATCCCAACAAAACCAGTAGTTACACCGGTTAGAAAACCCAATAAAAAGGGAATGGAAAACAAGATAATCCAGATATTTATACCAATCTCTGAAAATAGTTGAGGTATTTGGTCCATAGAATTAGTGCTTTCCAGCATTTGCTTAAAGAACATGATTCCGACAATCAAAACAATTACTTTTAATGAGATATCATGAAATACAATCTCTTTTAATTGACCTGTAGAAATCTTATGGATAAAGATAAGCAAAGCAATAGCCACGCTTAAGGCAACCAACAAGTCAATCTGAAAAAATAAAACCAAGGATATTATTAGTAAAATTGACCAAACACTCTTGAAAAAAACAAATAACTGGTTTTTCAATTTTTTATAATTTATTTCACTGTTATTATATTTTTCTAAATGTGTATATAACCAAAAAAACCCAATTAACAGAGCAATGATACTTAAAGGAAACTGCAATATCATAATCTTCCTTAAACTAATACCGGTAACTGAGGCATATAAAACCACCCCTGGTATTAAGGGCCAGATAAATTCCCAAGTATGCCGAAACCAATAATTAGAAAACATGATTTCCTCAGGAGTCAAAAAATTTTTTTCACCAATCTCTCTTAATAAAGGAGCGGAAAACATGGCACCAGCGGGCATTGGTATTAGCCCTAAAAAAGAGGCAATAAAAAATAATATTAAACGATAATCAGCAACCATATTCTGTAAAGAACTAACAATACCCTCCATACTTTTAGTCCTTATCAGAATACTACTCAATACATAAACAAGGATAATAATTCCTATTAATTGTAGTGTAGTTAAATCACTTACTGAGATATAGAAAGTTTTTATAATTTCATATAGACTATTTTGGAACAAGATGCCTAACAGAACGGAGGATAAAAACATAATAAATCCAAGATCAAGTTTGAACCCTAATAATACTACTATTAATATTACAACAGTTAACAATTTGATAGCTTCGGTCAAAATTACTCCTCGTTTCTTGATAATTCTTATTCATTCTGTATAAATTAATCATAAAAAATATTTCCACAAAATTGCTTAATACTTTCGTGGAAATATTTTTTATGATTAATTCATAATAAGATATACAGTCATAAATTATGACTTTTTTTGTGAGTTGTTTTGCTTTTCCTTGTCTTCTTTTATTTCCTTCTTTGTTTCAATTTTTTCCTTTTTTTCTAATTCCTCTTTGAATTTAACATCAAGAACATTAATATCTACTTTAGATACTTTTAGCCCTGCCATAGTTTCGATAGCTTTTTTAACATTTTTTTGAGTTTCTCTGGCAGTCTGATAAATACCAACTGTGTAATCTGCCACCAATGAAATAGTAATAGCGACCTCTTTTTGGTTCATCGACACTTCAATCCCTTTGGTTAAATTGTTTTTATCTAGCAGGGGCGCTGTCATACCTTTTCTTCCTGCCGTTAGACCTACTACTCCTGTGACTTTTGTGGCTTCCATAGCCACAATTATTGCAACAACATCTTTAGAAACCGATATATTCCCTAATTCTGTATCCTGATTCTCTAAGTCTGATTTTTTTTCATTCTTTTCATTATCTGCCATAAGAAAACCCCCTTCTCTATTTTGAATTTACTTGATGTTCCCCATAATCAATTTTATTTACATTGATCTTAACTTCACTTGCCTCTACTCCACTAATCTTTGGTAAATCTTCTTTCAGTTTTTGCTGGATATAATGAGCAGTATCCGGTATATTGCAGTCCTTTGACACAACAAGTTGTAAAATCGCACAAATCCCTCCGCTTTTTAAGACCTGAATGTCCGGTGTAATTTCTTTAACGCCCTCCACATTCTGTAAAATATTCAAAATTATCTGTCCAATCGAAGTAGTAGAAATCTTTATTTCACCTTCATCGGTAGTGATTTTAACAGAAGGAATTTGTTGTGTTGTCTTCTGTTTTAACCAAATAAGATAAAGCGCAATAATAAATATTAAAAGACCTACTAAGCCCAGCACTATTTGATTGGTGAGATTTGAATAAATCGAACTAATATTATTATTAATAATTTTAATTAAAAATTCTTCTTCTATCACATTAAAAGCAACTAAAAAACATTTCAAAGAAAAAATCAATAACAGAATGATAAAAAATATAAAAATCATATTATTAAAAATTTTTTCCTTCATATTAAACCTCTCTATTTAT
>CAYOLB010000282.1:0-4813 GCA_964404675.1 uncultured Atribacterota bacterium
AATTCTCCTGTTCTTTGTCTTCCTTTTGCCGACGGTTGGAAAACAGATCCGGAAGTGTCTCAAGAACCTGTTTTCGCCATTGGCCAATTTGATTTGGATCTACCCCAAATTCACTGGAAAGCTGGGTTAGGGTCTTTTCTCCTTTAATAGCTTCCAATGCCACCTTTGCTTTAAAAGCGCTGTTATGACTCTTCCGAATGTTCCTTGCCATATTCAATCTCCTTATTACTATGACAGGTTAACATCCACCTTATCCCTCTGTCCAGTTTTTGGGGAGTATTATACATATCATTGTTGGATTAACATTTCTTTATATATCTCAACTGTCTTGCCAGCATTTATTTCCCAAGTATAATCACTTAAAACAATTTTCTTAGCCATTTTTCCTACCCTTTTAATCTCTTGAGGATTATTCATACAAAAAGACAACACCCTTATCAGGCTGCAAACATCATTCGGTTCTACTAAATAACCATTTCTACCATTTTCAATAATATCACCTATTCCTTCTCCCTTACATCCAATCGTTGGTTTACCATGAGCCATTGCTTCTAAATAAACAACACCCAGGCCTTCTTTGCAACTTGGAAGGGAAAAAATATCGCATATTGAAATGTATTCCATTACCTTGCTGTGTGGCTTGGCCCCAAGGAATTCGACATATTCCTTTATGCCTAAGTTTGAAGCCAATTTTTCCAAAGAATTCCTCTCTTTTCCATCACCTATTATTAGATACTTCAATTCTTTATAATTACTGACCAACTGACTTATAGCCTTAATATTTAAATCTATACCCTTACTTTGCTTTAAGTTTGATACACTTAAGATTATTTTCTTCCCTTTGTAGTTTTGACTTATTTTACTTTTATCCAGAAATATTTCTTCTATTGATATACCATTATGGATAACATCAAATTTCTTATTATTATTAAAATTATTCTCAGCAATTCTTTTCAGTTTATTGCTCACAAAAACAACCCGTGTTGCTACAGAAAATACCTTCTTCACAGCCTTAAAACATCTTGAGTTCCTGAATATTGTTTCTTGTAAATCACGCCCATGAATTGTCAGTATTAACGGACGGTTATATTTCCTATTGATATCCATCGCAGCATATCCGGATGGCAAGGCAACATGGGCATGAATTATATCAAATTTATATCTCTGTCCTATCTCCCTGACTAAAGGTAAACATCCTCTATACATTCTCTCACCAGATGAATTTAAAAAAAGATTTCCAGGGAAGCATACATATCGTGGATGGTATATTTCAATACCATCTCTCTGATCTTTCAATGGAATCTCAGAATATCTTTTCCATTTTGCGCTGATATATGGTGTTGGAAAAGGTGTCCAAGGAACGGGATTAATCACCTTTATTTCAACACCCTTAGCTAATAAAGCCTTCATCTGTTCATGGATGAAAATCCCCGAAATATCATTAAATATAGAAGGATATAATTCTGTAAAAACTAATATTTTCAATTTATTGTGATCTTTTCCAAAGCACTATTTTTTATCGAATACCCAACAGCCAATAATATAAAAAACCAATCGACAACCCTTTCGGACTGCATTGGATTATATCCAGCACTAATAAGCGCTATACCCATAATTATTCCTGTTATAGCAAGATACATAGATTTAGCCTTCGAATTTTCTGATGCATCTTTAAAAACTTTAAAAAAATATACAAAATTACCTAATAAGAAAATTAGATACCCAAGCAAACCAAACATTCCCTTGTGAATTAATTCATAAAAATATTGACTTTCAGTGACAGCAAATTCTTTAGAAAAACCATTTCCAAATACTGTTGACCCAACATTTGAAAAAAACTGATTAAGCATCATCTTATATACAAGCAGTCTGCCACTAAAACTACTTGATAGGGAAGATTTCGCCCGAATAAATAAATCTGCGTTTAAATAATATGTTAATAAAACAACCAATAAAAAAAAGGTTATGGATATCACAGTTATTTTATACTTATGGATAAACATTTTCGTTATTCCTATATTTACTAAACTGATAAATGTGAAAATAATTAAAAGACTGATGATAGCAATCTTTGCTATGGTTAAATATAAAGTAAATGTGAAAAATCCAATCAACATAAGGAAAAGAACTTTATGATTAACACGTTGTTTAGAAACAATAAGATCGGAGTATATAAGTATGATCGGAAATAACATAAAAGAACCAAAGATTGTTGGGTTCCCGCGGAATATACTTGAAATTCTAGTTCCTGAGTTCCGAGTAGTCATTCTCGGATAATACTGTGATAATAAACCTTTAATATTCAATATATCCAACCATTCCAACGCACCTATTATACTGACACATAAAGAGATAATTATAAATATTGTTGTTATTTTATGTAGATGGTTCGGATATTTTCTTAAATAAGAATAAACAGTATAGAACAGTATAGATAAATAGGCTAACCTAACCAAATAAAGTACAAAAAATCTTATGTAATACTGGGGTTGACATAAAACACTTCCGCAAATTGCAACAAGGGTAAATGCCAGATACCCACCCCACGTATAATTAAACATCTTTGGGGTACGTACAAATTTTCCTTGGACGAGAATTGGTACCAATATGAATAATAAAAATATACTAGGTAGCAGTAATTCATCGAGCCGAGATGTTGCAAGACCGCCCACGTTTTGAAAAATTGGGCCAAAGCCCAAAAGAATTAAGTATAAAAATATAGATAAAGAGAAAAAATTTACCCTATTAGCACTTTTGTTTTTAGCTACCATTACAATTTAGTCTACGTTTGCGATATTGTTTCTATATCAAATAAGAAACTGGGATTAAATTATCTTATGCTACTATATATAATTGGCTATGTATATTCTCATCAATTCACATAGGAAGTCATATTTTTCCAACTAAACATGACATTCTACAGTTACTTTGTTCATAAATATAACTGCTATAAACACTAGCAACAAAAAAATTTGCAACACTCATTAGGTAAATAAATGGGTGCACTCGACTGAAACATGAACCAAAATCGTTCCAGTAAAATAGTCTATAATGTGGCGTTGACACGTGGCGCGACGCTTGCGGTGCCGAAGGCACATGCAAGCGAGTGACATCGGCGTCCAATGGCCTTGTTGGCGCTGCGTCAGCGGCGACGACGAGGACATGGGACCCGATAGGGTCAACGCCACATTGGCGGCGCCGTTAGGCGGCGCCAATTATAAGATAAAGGAGAATATACTGAATAAAAAATCATCCGATTCATTTTAATAGCCCATCTACAACTCGTATTTCAGCATTTAATCGTTCTTTCCATGTCCAAAAATGTGTATCCGCAAATTTCTTTGCATTAAGGCCCAATTGATTTCTTTGGTTATCATCACCTAAAAGGCTTATAATTGCTTGTGATATCTTTTCTATATCAGTATTTTCTAAAAGTATTCCATTATGCTCATTAATGATGAATTTTCCTGTATAACCATTATTTAAGGTAACTATACTTTTACCTGAAATCATAGCCTCTAAAAGTGGGTTGCCGACATTAGATAAGTCATAAAAAGAAAGAAATATATCCGCAGCAGCAAAATATTTCGGTATTTCCTTATGCGGAACAGCCCCATCAAACCGGACATATTGTTCAATTTTAAGTCCCTGAACAATTAGTTCTAATTTATCTTTTTCAGGTCCTTCTCCCACTATTATCAATAAAGTGTTGGGATATTTGTTTATTATAAAGGGTAAAGCGTTAATGCTCCGCTCTACATGTTTCCATCCAACTAATCGGCTTATTGTTAGCAAAATATTTTTATCTTTTACTCTAAGAGATTCTTTCGCTTCATCCTTCTTAAGCTTTTTATCGAAAAAATCTATATCTAAGCCATTCATCCAAAACATTACTTTATCCATACTAACCCCAAGAATTTTTAATACTTGGTCACCCTGGGTTCCATCATTTGTCATAATCACCAAATCTACAGGAATTTTGAGGCCAATAAAATGTTCCCATACTCTTATTTTCCATAAAGGCAATTTCATAGCTTGCATTAATATGGTTCCTTGAAAACGTGAAACTACAGGCACATTAAATAGTTTTGATAATGCCTTAACGGCTGGAACAGCAAAAATTTCATATCCATATACTATATTAATTTTGTCTCTATTATTTATTTGTATTCCTTTTATAATTGCAACTAGCTGAAAATATATCCACCATAATACTTTGGCAAAAAAACCTATCTTTCTTAATCCTGTTAATTTCTTAAGCCAGGGAAGGTCAAAACGGATAATGTGTATACTTTGTTTATCTTCATTAAAATCAAATTGTGCATAATTTGCAGTAATAAAATAAACTTCCCACCCTCGATCAGCATATCCTTTTAATGTTTGCTCAAAAGCGGGCCCACCCTTTGCTTTCCCCATAGACCATATATCTAGTGCAGAGATAATTAGTATAGCCTTTTTCTTTTCGCTTAAATTTTCTCTATTCATTGTTAGATAGTCACCAACCTCCGACAAAGCCGGAATCTAGCTAAAAACCAAAACCGTTCAAACCGGATTAATAAACCGTCTGTTACCTAAAGGTCGATTTCTATTCACTACTGTCCAAAATAATCTGATATTTCAATTTGCTATCAACAATTTCAACTACGTATCACCTGTAAAACATGATTTTCAATTTCAGGTTGTCCTTATTTTACTATGCTGTCCAAGACCAGCAAATGGAAGTGGTATTTGGACAAGCTTTGGCACCAGAGGTACTACATCGAATGGATGATTGATCCATTCCCACAAATCACGGTAGGTAAACAGATTCCAC
>CAYOLB010000283.1:0-4972 GCA_964404675.1 uncultured Atribacterota bacterium
ATCTACTATTCGACCTATAATATCTCTATTAAATAATTCTTTCTTGGCACTAACAACCACTGCTCTAAAGCCTAAACTGATAAACTCTTCAATAACTTCCTCCGGTGTTTTTCCCCAAAGTGGCTCTATTGCTTTTATCTCTAATTCCTGACATACCCTTTCCACCCAGTTTTTATGCTCTGTTAAATAGATATCTCCAAAAAGCATACCTTTGGCACCTCTTACCTTTAAGTTTTTTACTGCTTCTTTGAATTCCTTTTCATACAGATGCATATCATCACTAACCTCTTTTTGAAATAGAGGAATGCCAATCAGTTGCGCTTGTAAATCAATGAGATCTTTCTGAATACCATGGAAACAACATCGTTGGTATTTTTTAGATATTAGATTTAAAAGGAAATCTATCTGATAACCCATTTTTATTGCCTTATAGCAGGCAAAACAGCTGTCTTTACCTCCACTCCAGGAGCCAATGAGTTTAGTTATATTTTGGCGCTTATTTTTTTGTAGCAAAACAATCTCCTCTCCAAAAAAAATGGAGACTCTCTTTTTTTATATTATTATGGCATAAAGATATTTTTTTGACTATCATAGTTACTCAGATTATTCAAAAGTTGATTGTTATTTTTTAATCATAGACCCCATCTATTTTACTTTTACATTTAGAAATTCTTATTACTTCCTATGTTATTTACAGCTTCCTAAACAAAATTGTACTTTTATAATAACTATGATATTTTAAGAAAACCAAGCAAAATTATTAGGAGGATACAATGAAAAATTTTACTTTTCAAAATCAAACAAAAATTATTTTTGGTAGAAATGCAGAGGAAAAACTGGGAAAAGAAATAAAAAAATATTCCCAAAAAATACTTCTTCACTATGGTGGAGGGAGTATAAAAAAAATAGGTCTTTATGAACGTGTTAGGAAAATATTAAAAGAAGAGAATATTGATTATATCGAATTGTCAGGGGTTAAACCAAATCCTCGCCTATCTTTAATTAAAAAGGGTATCGACATATGCCGTAAAGAAAATATCTCTTTTATCCTTGCAGTAGGTGGAGGTAGTGTTATCGATTCTTCCAAGGCTATTGCTGCAGGAGTTACATACCCTGGTGATGTTTGGGACTTATGTCTTGGTAAAGGAGAGGTTACTGAACCACTTCCGGTTGGAACAATATTGACTATACCTGCGGCAGGAAGTGAATCAAGTCCTGCGGCTGTGATAACAAATGAAGAAGGTTGGCTTAAATTGGATGTACAATCGGAAGAATTAAGACCTAAGTTTTCTATTTTAAATCCGGAAAATACTTTTTCTTTACCCAAATATCAAACAATTGTCGGTATTGCTGATATTATGGCTCATCTTATGGAGAGGTATTTTACTCAAGAGCTCCATGTTGATTTGAGTGACCGGTTGATTGAAGGCAATTTACAAAGTGTTATTAAACATGCGCCCCTGGTGTTAAACAATCCTGCTGACTATAATTCTCGAGCTGAAATTATGTGGGCTGGCACTGTTGCTCATAATGACTTATTCTCTTCAGGTCGTGTGGGAGACTGGGCTTCACATAAGATAGAACATGAACTAAGCGCACTTTATGATATTCCACATGGTGCAGGATTGGCAGTAATTATGCCTGCCTGGATGAAATATGTCTATAAAGACAATATAAATAAATTTGCACAATTTGCGCATCGTGTTTGGCATATCGATCCTGATTTTGAAGGGATTGAAAAAACTGCCATAGATGGGATTGAACGATTGCAAGCATTCTTTCAAGAACATGGCTTACCTGTAACATTACAAGACCTCAACATTGGAGATAATAGATTCAGAGAAATGGCCAGAAGATGTACAAGCAAGGGAGCAGTTGGGAATTTTAAAAAATTAAATGAGGACGATGTCTTTAATATATATCAACTAGCAAAATAATTTTAAGATAAACCCTTGGGGAAAGCCTAATATAGAAATCAGGTTTTTATGTTTGTTATTTCTGTACTTAGGCTCCCTTTAATTTTATCTCATCTTTCTTAATTTTTGACTATTCTGGTTGACCAGATTATTCTTTATCAATTATAGTTCCTATTGCTTTTTCTTTTTCTTTTTATTTTCTATTTGATTGCCTTAAGCAACCTGGCAAATCCTTGCAAGTAAATAATCTCCTGGGTATGAGAAAATCCATGTTCCAATAAAATACTTTTCCAATCCCGTTCTAGATAATCATATGCATACTTGCATTCTATTGCCTTAAAGGGTAATCGAAAGTATAGCGGAATTTCATTACACGAAAATTCCCCGTAATCAAGAATATAAAATTCACCTCCGGGTTTTAAAACATGAAGGGCATTATTTATAACCCTTTTCCTTACCTCATGCGGCAACCCATGTAAAACAAAAGATATCAATGCCTTATCAAAGGCACTTGAATAGGAGAGAGGTTCGTCTATCCTTTTATTTTTAATCTCTAAATTGGGATATTGACTGCATTGCTTGTTAAATCGGGCAATCATTTCCTCTCCGATATCCAATCCAAGGATTCTTCCTTTGCTAGATAGATATCTGGCCATAAAGCAATCATTGTATCCACTTCCCGCACCGAAATCAATAATGTGGTCAGAAGGTTTGATTTGCATATCTCTGATAGCTCGATTAATAAAGAATCTATATCCACCAAATGTAAAGAGATTTAATAAGATTTCATAATGTCGGGCAATAAATCCCCTTACTTCAACTTTAGAATCTGGAAAAATTTTTCCTATGTTTTTCACCTTCCTTCACCAAATAACACAATGGTAATCATACTAGCAATAAAATTTGTTTGTGCAAACTGCAAACTATATCAAAATTTTACTTTAAAATTCACTTTAAATATGCTATCCGCTACGTATTTGTGATAGCCTAAAAGAATAAAAAATCTAATTAGAAGAGACACATAAAAATGACAAAAGATGTACTGGTTACTGGATCACCCATTGGTTTTTGAACTGTCAGGAATTGCTTTCTCTACAAACCTGTTCAGCGAAACCTTTTGGCAAAGAACACGGGCAATTAAAGTGTTCTTCTTTTTTGAACATCTCTATTTCTATTTTTATTATAACTACATTTTAATTACATTATATGATGAACAGATATAGGTTTTCAAATTTTGAAATCTTTATAAAATTTTCTGGAGTAATCTTAATTATCTGGAAACTATTATGTAGGTATTTTTTCTTTTATTATCAATCTACTAAATAAAAAATAAGCAATTCTTGATTTTAAATTCAAAGGGAATCTATTTAACAAGTCAAGAAGAAACAATATGTTCTTTTAACTTTCAGTTTGGAGTAAACAGGGCCAGATATGACCCTGTTGTTTATATACATTTAAAAACTGAAATAGACGTGGGAACCCTCATTATAATCTAAAGTATAACCACTTTCGTTACCTAAAAACTTATTTCCAGCGATAATGTAGATGACATCTTCCTCAGGTAAAAGTGGATCACCGGTTGGAATATTCTCTCTACCGGTACCCCAACCATCTGGACGTATGTCATCAGGTAAAAGGTCACTCAAGTTATTCACATAAATTCCACCACCGTACAATCCTGCCATATTATATTTGATGACATTAAATTTAATATAAGCAGAATTGCAATTAACTACAAAAACTCCACCACCACTATGTTCCGCGGTATTGTAAATAATGGTATTGTTTTCAATATGAGGAGCTAAGGCACTGACAATGTAAATTCCACCACCATAGGTTGCCTCGTTACCTTGAATAATATTACCAGCAATGGTTGGAGAACTGACCGTAATATATATACCACCCCCACGGAAAGCAGATCCCTTTTGGATTGTGAATCCTTCAAGAATAGATTCATCATGTCCCATAAATTCCACTACAGAACCCTTGTCTGCTCCTGCAATAATCGTAGTTGCTACAATATCTGGATCTATCGGATTGATACTTCGCAGGGTGATTTTTTTATTATCAAACACGAGGTTTTCAGTATAGGTTCCAGGACAAGCAATGATGGTCTGCCCGGCTAATGCAGTATCAATTGCCGCCTGAATAGTACTATAATCAACTCCAGTGTCGTAATTGTGTACTTTTGGTCCGGAGGTAACAAACATAGCCTGAATGGAATGATTTTGATAGATTTCTGGAAAGGTGTATTCACTAATTGCCCCTACTGATAAACCATCAATCAGGACATCATAAATCCGATAGCATGCTTCGGCAGTGATGGTGAAGACCTGCTTTCCCCCTTCACTGACAGAAATATCTCCCTCTGGTTCAATCTGCCCACCATCTCCGGCCATAGCAGTTATTGTATAAATAGTAGGAGTTGCTGGTGGAGAGGTACATGCACCTATAATAATAATCATTCCCAAAAAAAATACAATAACAAAAAATTGTTTGTTAAGCATTTTAAAACCTCCTAACTTTAAGTGTCTTTCTTTATCTTTGTTATTCATGGATGTTAGGATTAAATCTCTCATATGAATAGCTAAAATAAATACACATCAATTAGAAACTTACTATGTCTTTAATAATTTTTTGGTAAGAATTTGCTGTGTGTATGTTTTTATGGGGATGCTAATTTATGATTCTTATTGTACAAACTTAACTCTTATCTAATGCTGCTTAAGAAATACTTTTATATCTTATATCTACTTTTAACTAATTCTATTTTATATTATACAACATTATTCAACTAATTTTAGAAAAAGTTAATCTTTCTAAATAAGCTGATATAATAAAAAACTCTCAATACAATTCTATAGAAATGGAGTTCGCTGGCTTCCCAACGAAAATAATTTATTCAATTTTTATATGAATATAAAAAATTTTTACATTAGATTGGGATCTATAATTAAAAAATGCAAATGGGGTATGTCTTGAAACATCACTTTTTTGTGGTTTTTCAATTATAAACCCCACTTGCCTTTTCTTATTAAATTAATCTAATCTTTTCT
>CAYOLB010000284.1:0-3060 GCA_964404675.1 uncultured Atribacterota bacterium
GCTCTGTATGAAATTAAATTATTGATATGGTATATTATACCTTTTTTAAGCTAGAACGCCACCACGGAACTTGTGTGAGCTCTGGTGGGATGTTAGACATATACTTCTACTCCAATATACGAGAAACCCACAAAATAGAACCATTTGTTTTATATTCTGTCAAGCTATCCACTTCTTCAAAAGGAGCTTCAAAAACTTCAAAGGTAGGAAAATCTACTATCATTGTTTTTGTTTTTGATTTCTCATTTATTAAATATATATGAGGTGATAACTTTTCTTTTTTAAACATATTATTTTTAAATTTAATTGTATAAAGCATTGCTGAATAAATAGCTTTATGACAATATTTTTTAAATTGATGAGTATAACTATCATCTATTTCTAAATAGTCGTCTTTATAATCAATTCCTACTACTGCGTGTTGAGGGTTTTGAGTAGGACAAAGTATTCCATTACCATCAGCATAATATACACAAACTTGTAAAGGGGCATATTTAAGCCCTTCTTTTATATTAAAAACCCATTCATAATTTATAGGAAAGCGTTTAATAAACTCTGCTCCCAAATCATACATTTTATTAGTTATAAATGTTTTATCTATATTTTGATTAAAATCACTAACTAAAGGAAACATATCTTGCGGGATAAGTCCATATTTACGAATAGCATCTCCTATTTTGTATTGATAAGCACCTTGATTAGTAGTTTCCCCTAAAGTACCGATAAAGCGTTCGTTAAAATTGATAAGTCCATTTTTAAAATAACCATTATCTTTTAACCATAAAACATCTTTGGGGTCTATCCTATTATTATTTAAAGCCCAATTAAAAAGATATTCTAAAACATCTAAAGCAGAAAAAGAAACGCAAAATAAAGTTTCAATAGGTATATTTTGTTTTTCGTGTTCGGGTGCGTAATCTTTCCAATTAACATTAATTTCTTCTTTTACAACAGGCGAAGACCCTAAAATGTAATCTTCTTTTCTTTTTCCTAACAATAAACCTTTATTCATATTATTTTAATTTTTTTATCTGTTTCTTATCTACTTATAATCGCACTTGTGTTTTAATTAGTATTCTCTGCAGCACCCCAGTAATCAACTGGCACTAACGAGGACCTCCAACCTCCGTGATTAAGATAAATAATTAGTTTATCTCGCATAGCAATTTTTACGCTACCTCAACAAGTGCGAATATAAATAGACAATTTATCTATATATATATTTAGCAATAATATAAATTATATATCCTAAAAAATAAATTATTGAAGCAATTAAAAGTGATAACCAAAATTGTTCCAATATCCTATACCAAGCAAACCAATTAACAAAGAAAACTAAAATAAATATTGTGGGGAAATCATCGTATATGTCCGGATTATCATACATATTATATTAAAATTACTTTTAATAAATATCCAAATACAGTTATTAGTATTAAACCAACCATTCCATATACTATTAGTCTTATTGGTTCAAACTTTTCTTGAGAAACATATTTTCTTTCGTTTTCTTCTCTTATACATTTAAATTCTTTTTTTAATTCACCAAAGCCAGTTTCAACGGCTTTCTTAAGGTCATCAATTTTTTCTGACATTGATTTATAGTTAGTTTCTAATACTATAATTTTTTTGTCTTGGGTGTTATCCTTTTCTTCCATAGTTTTACACTTTAATTACTTTAATTGCTTTCCATCTTCCGATGAAAACTAATATTAAACCAATAACATTACCTACTGCGTTAATAGCAGCTAATAATGCGTCTATAAAAGTTGCTTGCTCTTCAGCTGTTATTGTATAGCCAAAGAAGCCTAGAATTGTGCTAACTAAGAGAATAATTGCCCCCCATATAGCTTTTGATAAATACCATTTTTTTGAACCTGTCATAAGTTTATTATTAATTAATTATACTAATTCTCTCCAAGTTATAGAGCCTTCAACATCTATCTGCTTTTCTATGGTCTAATTCATTTGGATTTACACTTGGTATAGACATATTTTTATTGTTATGTTATTTTATATTTATTAAGTTATTTACATATCTGTTTCCACCCAACTGTCAATTGAAGCTGTCGAATTTGTTGACCCAACGTCTAAAACTACTTTATAATAGTAATTTTTTGGAACTATAAAGTTTACAAAAAATATGGCAGAAGACGATGGGTGGCCGTCCATAAATCTTCTAACTGTTCCAACTAATGTGTCCGCACTAGAACTTCCTATATAAAACCTTGCTCTTGCCCATCTGGTGTCGTTATAATTCCCACCTGTTTTAAGAAATATACTTGCATAAACTGCTATTGGGTTATCCCTTGTGTTTTGATATTCTGCTCCTGAAGTTATACTTTTAGTGTCTGGGTTTTCAAAGGGTGAGTTTATTAAACCTGCATCAACCAATTCTTTCTTTATCTCTCCATCCTCATCCAACCTCACTAACTTATAATCATCACCATCTCCAGCGACCTCTGTGGCATTAGCACCCAAGTCTAAGTATCCTGCCCCACTAATATCTGTGCCTATGCTTGGGGCTTCTAACTTTAAGACACTTGACTCACGACCAGCGTAGCCTGATGTAACAACAAAGTGGTCGGTATCCCAAGCAACTGTTTCAGTAGAGGATGTTGCGGCTTGGATTGCAGTTTGAACTGCAGTGGCTACACTATCCTCATCAGTTATACCACTTAAATCTACTTCAACGTTATCATATTCAGTTCCATCAACGTTTATTTTAAATGCTCCATCATTTAAATCATTAGTGGTACCTACAATTTCAAATTTAAAATCGGTGTCTGTTTCTACCCAAGTAGTTCCACTATCAGAACTAGTCAACCTCTTACCACCACTATAGACATCTGTATTTTGATAAGCATAACCTATATAAGGATTGAATTGTGTTGAGGTATTCTCGTACCACATCACAAAAACATATTTAACATCTCTTGTTAGTGCAACATTATCAAGACTAAAGGAAAACCAATTATATGTTGGATACGAACTAAAAACAGTAGAGCTTTGAGTTATTGTTTTGAGTGATTCACCTGTTGGTTTATTATTTTCATCTGC
>CAYOLB010000285.1:0-2149 GCA_964404675.1 uncultured Atribacterota bacterium
ATACATGGGAGTATTAGTTATATCCTGGTCCTTAAATAAAACCTGTCCTTTATCCGGATGTATCAAGCCAACTATCATATAAAAGGTAGTTGTTTTCCCAGCACCATTAGAACCAAGTAAACCAACTACCTCTCCTTTATTTATTTCCAGGCTAACCTCATTAACAACTTTTCGCTTATTATAGATTTTTACTAGATTATCGGTCCAAATTTTTTCCAAATAAATCTCCACTTTAAATATCTTGGCTCTTTAGAAAAATAACATCAATTTTTAAATAAATAGCTATCTGATTAAAAAAAACTATTTTTTCTAAAATGTATCACCAGGATTAAGATGAAACTATTTTCTCTATTTCGGCTATTACATCCTGTGTTATGTTATCTCCACCGTATAGAATTATTGGGTAATTGGTCATATCATTTCCAGTAAACACTGGAACTTCGCTATTAAGAATTACCTCATAATTGCCCTTTTCTCCTACAGCTTTAATAGCCTGAATAATGTCAGAATTTCTCTCTGCCTGTAAAGCTTGTAATTGTGTTAACATTTTTTGCTTAACTGGTTCCCATTCCTGGTTAAACTTTTCTTCTAATTTCAATAACTCAGATTCTTCCAGTCCTTTTCCTTCCTGGTTAAGTTTTTCCTGCCTGCTCTGTAATTCAGTTCTTAATTCATTGCTCAATTGATTGATTTTTTCAGTATTGGGATGACTCGCCGTTACTTTATCCAGGTTAACAAGCCCAATATTCTGGGCAAGAGCAGTTGTGGTAAAGAAAGTACCCATTAAGATAAAAAATGCCAGAATAGTTACCACTTTCCATGTTCTTTTTGTTTCTCTATACAAGTTAAGAATCATTAATTTCCTCCTCAGAATCTTTTTACTATTGTTTTATTCTTAATTTCTTTAAATATTTTACCATCTGAATATTATTGTTTTTCAGATTTTAAAAACATTCAAGACATCAAGTTTTCAAGAATAAATAGATATTCTAAATATTCTTATTTCCAAATTTAAACATAACTAAAAACTATGACCAATACTGAAGTATGTCTGACCTTCCTGGTCCTCTCCAATGCCATAATCAATGCTTATTGGTCCAAGAGCGGTATCAAACCTTATTCCAAATCCTTTTCCGAATTTTAAATCAGAGATTGAAATAGATTCATTAAAGCCCCAGGCATTTCCCCAATCAACAAAGACAACACCCTGTAAATTGTCAGCTAGGGGGAAACGGTATTCAACATTAAACACTAAAGAAGTATCTCCCTCGAATTCTTTATAATCATATCCTCTTACTGTACCTAGGCCTCCAATTTCGTATTTTGCAAATGATGGTAATTCCCTGTCACCTAAACCACCTATCGCTCTTAAAGCCAATACGCCATCGTTTATAGTATCAGTTATTCTGGTATCATCTCTATCTTCGTCATCAAAAACATCAGTAGATAAATATGTTCTTAAATCCAAATCATATTTTCGGTAGGTGTAATCTCCACCTAAAATACCGCCTGCATTTTGGATTGATGCTGTAGCATACCAGCCCTCTGTAGGGTTAAATTTGTCATCACGGGTATCATAAATCAAGATAGGTCTAAAGCTATTGGTTAACCCCTCTTGAGTATCTTCCGGTAATTGTCCAGAAACTAAATTATAGGTAGCTTCTTCTGTTTTTAATTCCAATCCAACTTTAAACTTATCTTTGAAATCCCTGCCAAAAGATAGTTTTCCTCCCAAGCGTTCTATTTCATATTCTGAATCGATTCCATTTATCTCTTCATTTTTTGTAGCAAAGATATCATAGGCTTCTATTCCAACAAAAGTTGGCGTATTCGCCAACCATGGTTCATAAAAAGAAATACTATAGGTCGTTCTCGTTCCAACTTCTAGCTTTGCTTCAATACTTTGGCCTCTTCCAAAAAGATTAGCTTCCTTAATACTGGCATAAGCAAATAATCCCTCACCAGAACTATATCCTCCTCCTCCACCAAAAACTCCGGTGCTTTTTTCAATTACCTCAATAACCAATACAATTAAATCTTCTTCGCTACCAGGCTCTAACTTCATTGATACGTCTTCAAAAAACCCTAGATTATAAATATCCTGGAGAGTATCTCGTACTTTGTCAAAATCAAATAATTCTCCTGCTTC
>CAYOLB010000286.1:0-6209 GCA_964404675.1 uncultured Atribacterota bacterium
TTGACTTTCTCAATATGTAAGAAAATCTCTAAAAATATTAACAATGTAATTGTTGGTAAAAGTAAGGCTATTGAATTGATTTTGACTACCCTATTAGCTGAAGGTCATTTACTTCTAGAAGACGTACCTGGTGTAGGAAAAACCCTTATGGCAAGGGCTCTGGCGAAAAGTATTGGAGGTAGCTTTCATCGAATCCAATTTACCCCAGACCTTCTCCCCTCTGACATAACAGGATTTAATGTTTATAATCAAAAAGAGGGCAATTTTCATTTTCAACCTGGGCCGGTAATGTCTAATGTGCTACTTGCTGACGAAATAAACAGAACCATACCCAGAACACAATCCAGCCTTCTAGAAAGTATGCAGGAAAAACAGGTTACTGTTGATGGTGTAACAATGGATTTACCATCACCTTTTTTTGTTATGGCAACTCAAAATCCTATTGAACTGGAGGGTACTTTCCCCTTACCTGAAGCTCAATTAGACAGATTCCTGATGAAGATTAAACTGGATTATCCGACACATAAAGAAGAAATAACTATTTTAAAACGATTTCAAAAAGACGATCCTCTAGAAAAAATTAGCGCAGTAACTACCCCGGAGGAGATATTAAACTTACAAAAGGAAAGACAAAAAATATATGTGTCTCAACAAATTAATTATTACATAGTATCCCTGATGAATGCTACCCGAAACAATCCAAAGATTCGCTATGGTGCTAGCCCAAGGGCCTCCTTACATCTTATGAAAGCTGCTCAAGGATTAGCAGCGATAAAAAAAAGAGATTTTGTTCTGCCAGATGACATAAAAGAACTCTTTATACCAATTTCATCCCACCGTATAATTGTTAACACAAAAGAAAGATTAAAAGGGATTACCCCAAAAATGGCATTAGCAGAGATCTTAGAACAAACAGAAATACCAATACCGGAATTAAGTAAATGAATGATATGGATTATCGCCGCACTTTATCATCAGTTTTTACTGATGGATTTTTTCGACTTCTGGTTTTTATACTATTATTTGTCTCCTTACTCTTTGCACAAAGGAACCTCGTATTAATAGCAATATTAATATCAGCTATGTTTTATATATCTAAGATCTGGAGTCAATTGAGTGTAAAAAGAATTCATTATTCTTTTGATGCAGAAAAGAAAAAGGGATTCCCAGGGGAAACTATCTCGCTACAAGCTACAGTTTTTAATAATAAACTTTTACCAATCTGGTTAAAATTAACAATACCAATTGATAAAAGAATTGATAACAACTCATATTCAAAAAATGATAGTCTTTCTGAAGAGTTTAAGCTGCTGTGGTATGACAATTCCTTATGGCAGTGGAAAATCACTGCAAATCATAGAGGATGCTTTAAAATAGGACCACCTTATTTGGAGACTGGAGACTTATTGGGGTTTTTTAAACAGAGAAAATATCTTTCTCAGTCCGTTGATATGATAATCTACCCTAAACCTATTTATTTAAATAACCTTTCTTTCCCTATTAAAGAATTATTTGGTAAACCAGGTGTGGACAGCCCGGTTAAAGATCCGATATATCCTGTTGCCACTAAAGACTATTATCACGGGGATCCTGCCAAATATATTCATTGGAAAGCTAGTGCTCGTCACAATCGCCTTCAATCAAAAGTCTTTGATTCCTCTTCTCAAAAAAAAATTTTTTTAATAATTGATGTCACCTCTTTCAAGAACAGTAAAAATGAAGATTTGTTTGAGAAAACACTCGAGGTAGTTGGAGCAATAATTCTAGAATTCGATAGACAAAGCAGCCCATATGGTATTTTAACAAATGGTAAAATGGTAGGAAACTATAGTTCCAACATTTCGATTGCAACCGGTCCTGAACAACTCTCATTATCTATGGAATTTTTGGCCAGGCTTCAGAAAGAAACAGAAAACTCTATGCAAGAAATATTATTTAAAGAAAATATACTTCCAGCAGGAACTGGTTGTATATATTGTACTTACAGTTTAAATAAAAAAAATCTACAGATTGCTGAACTATTAAAACAGCATCAAATACCTGTATATTTTATCATTGCCAGCCCTTCTGTGCAGGTCAAAACAATAAATACTCCTGTCTTTAGGTTAAATGAAATCCATGGAGGAATTCTGGAATCACAGAAAATAGTATAAGTAAAATTGTTAGGTATACTGTATGGCAGAAAAAATAAAAAATAAGAGTATATCATTATTAATATTTACCGGAATGATGGAATTAACATGGATATATGCAGCAAGCTGTTTATTATTCCTAATGCTAGAAGTCCCTCTCCTCCCAATTTGGACAGCAGTCCTTGCTATCTTCATGCCAATATTTATTACTAATATTTTACAGGGAAGAGGGAGAAGAATCATTGAATATGTTCTACTGCATACAATATTTTATATATTAATTTTATTTTATACTTTATATTATTATGAACATTATCAAGAATCGTTTCTCAGTTTTCAATGGATAGGAAGAATCCTCTATCAACAAGCTGGACCTTTAGAAGGATTTATTTACATACTAATTATTTTCTGGTTCTCGATACTATGGTACAACGGGCACAAAATAGCACACCGCATAAACGATCATCTAACCATTACAAGTCGTTTTGACCTTGGTATAGTAGTTCTGACATTTATTTTTATTATTTTGGGAAGTGCCCAGATAACATTTCCTAACTCAGGTACCTTAATAATATATTACTTTCTTTTTAGTATGTTTGCTATTTCTATTGCCAAAAATCTGGAAAGTACAAGAACAGATAAGTCTTATAGCTTCAGTAGAAACAGCTTAATAATTACTTTTATCATTGTAGTATTGCTATTTGGAAGCTGGATTGTCTTTTTCTTCTTGCCTCAAATGACCTATATGGCTCAAGCAGGTTATGAGGTTCTGAAAATAGTAGGACGCCCATTGGGAGCTTTATTTTTAAAGATTATCTCTTTTCTCTTTGGCTTTGGCAAAAGTGCTGTCAATGTCGGTCCTACTGCTCAACCCAGTAGTCAGGAAATACCATTAATTGAGAATTCTGAGCCAAGCTGGCTAGAACAGCTGTTGCAATGGCTAATTAGCTGGGGCTTTATAATCTTTTTGGGAATAGTGGTTATAATAGCAATTAGCTGGCTGCTATGGTCTCTCTGGAAATGGTTTTCAACTAAAACAGGGCTGGATTCTGATAAAAAAAGTATCTTGGAAGAAATTGGGTTATGGTTGCAATATGTCTATTCTTCAATCAAAAAAAGCCTATCTAAAATAATTAACAATGTAATAAATTTTCAGAAAGAAAAAGAAAATATCACAATTTTCTTCCTGAAACTATGTCGATGGGGACATTCTAGCGGTATTCCCCGAAAAAAATCATATACCCCTCAGGAATATGGCAGGAAATTAGCGCATTTCTTCCCGGATAATCAATCTGATATAAAATTAATAATTGAATCCTTTAATCAAGAAATATATGGAAACAAAACACTCCAATCGGAGCAACTAAAAAAAATCAATAAAGCCTGGCACAATTTATCCAGTCCAATAAAATGGCCTTTGCGACTTAAAGTCAAAATATTATATTCCAAGAAATATAATTCTCAAGAAGCAAGTTCTTTCATATCATAAAATTTTATTTCATTCTTTAAGCAATTAATATTTTTTGTAATTTTCTCAAATATCAATTATTTTTGAAAGATTGGTGATGATAGTAAACATTTTTTAGAAACAAATAAAAAACTACTACTCTACTTTATTACTCAGTTTACCAATATTGTCTATTTCAATTTCGATAATATCACCAGACTTTAAGAATACCGGGGGTTTGCGGGCATACCCCACACCTTCTGGAGTCCCGGTTAAAATAATTGTACCAGGATAAAGAGTGAAATTTTTTGAACAATAACTTACCAGCTCTTTAGTATCAAAAATCAAGTCGGAAGTATTGGAATCCTGCATAACATCGCCATTTAATCGAGACATAATTCTGCAGTTGTCAGGCTCAGGCAGTTCGGTTTCTATCCAGGGACCTATTGGACAAAAAGTGTCAAAGGACTTTCCTCTCGCCCACTGTTTATCAAGTCTATGCTGACAATCTCTTGCCGATACATCATTACCACAGGTATAGCCTAAAATATAATCCTGAACTTCTTCTACTTCAACATTTTTTGCTATCTTACCAATTACAATGACCAACTCAGCCTCATAATCCACTTCATTAGGAGCCATTTGTGGCAATACAATATTGTCTCCAGGACCAACTAGACTTGAATTAGCCTTTATAAATATAAGCGGTCTTTCGGGATAGTTAAATCCAGCCTCTTTTGCATGTTTTTTATAATTAAGTCCAATAGCAAAAATATTAGGCGGTACTACTGGGGCTAGTAATTTTACATCCTTTTTATCTGTTTTATTAGAATCTATTTTAAAATCTCCAAATATCTCACCATGGATCGGATTAATTTTTTCGCCTTCTAATACACCGTAAAGTATTTCATTCTTCTTTTGATATCTTACTATCTTCATAAAAAACTCCTATTTTATTATATTGATATTTTAATAGTGTAACCTTCTCCATTTAAATATGTTACGTCATTTTAACATAAATAGATGTTTTGTTACACTATTTGTCAATATACATATACAATTTGTTTTAGCCTTCAAAAAGCCTTTTAGCATAAATTGTGAAGCAAACTAATTATTAGGCAAAATATATTCTTATTATATTTAAAGAGGTATCTAATGTTTTCTTGCAAATTGAACACCTTCTTGTTATAAATAAATTAGTTCCAAAGTACATAAAGCTTAACTAAAAAATCTAAAAATTAATATGGGATGAAAATGTATCAAAAAGTTTCTGCTGATATGCTCTATAATTATATGCAATGCCCTCATCGCTTATACTTGGATCTGTTTGAAGATCCCAGTAAAAGAGATCCGGAGACTGCCTTTATGAAGTTGCTTTGGGAAAGAGGAGTTGATTTTGAGAAACAGGTTATGACTGAGATGAAACAACCTTTTCTGGATTTGAGTCCCTTTTCAGGATTGGAAAAAGAAAGCAGAACTCGAGAAGCTCTAAATAAAGGCATTAATCTTATTTATAGCGGGCGACTTAGCACAGATAACCTGGTTGGCGAACCGGATTTATTGTTAAAAAAAGATTATGGCTATATTGCCGGAGATATTAAAAGTGGATCAGGATTGGAGGGAGAGAACGAAGTATCTGCAGGAAAACTTAAACCACATTATGTTACTCAATTGGGATTATATACCGATATTCTAGAACAATTAGATTATTCTTATGCTAAAACTCCTTTTATTCATGACATTCACGGAAGAGACATCACTTATAACCTGGAACAACCCAGGGGAAAGCACAATCATGAATCCTGGTGGAATACTTATCGTCAAACTTTACTAGATGCTGAAAAAATCATGGAACAGAAAATTTCAACAACCCCAGCTCATTGCAGTGCATGCAAATTATGTCATTGGAGATCTTATTGTCTCAGACAGCTTGTTTCAAGGAAAGATTTGACACTGATTCCAGAACTTGGACGAAAAAAAAGAGATATTATGCAAACACAAATAAGAAAATTTACCGATTTTGCCAGAATGCCATTTTCAAATTTCATATCTGGTAAAAAAACAATTTTCCCAGGAATTGGAGTTGATACTCTCCGAAAATACCATGCCCGGGCAAAGCTCCTAGCAAAAGTAGACAAATATGCTTATGCCAAAAGCAAGATAGATTTCCCTCAACATGACACTGAATTATTTTTTGACATAGAAACAGACCCCATGCGGGATGTTTGTTACCTGCACGGTTTTGTTGAACGCCACTATCAAGACTCTTCTACAGAAAAATATGTTCCCTTCTTTGCTGATAAGGCTACTGCCAAAGATGAAGAAAGGGCTTTTCTTGATGCCTGGCATTATATTAAGGCACATTTTCCATGTATTATCTATTATTATTCTCCTTATGAAAAGACTATCTGGAAAAAATTACAGCAAAAATATCCAAAGATAATATTAGAAGCTGAATTAGAGTCCTTTTTTAATTCACCGCTGGTTATTGACCTGTATAGTGAGGTTGTCAGAAAATATACTGAGTGGCCAACTTATAGCTATTCTATAAAAGACCTGGCAAAATATCTGGGTTTTCGATGGCGAGACAATAGCCCTTCCGGTGCTGAATCTATAGAGTGGTATCACCG
>CAYOLB010000287.1:0-5324 GCA_964404675.1 uncultured Atribacterota bacterium
ATTTTCGGTCTAGCATCAGCAATTACTATCCCGGAAAACAGAAAAAGCAGAAACATGATCATAATAATAAGAAATTTACGAATCAAATTGTTATTCATGCCTAATATTATAGAGGATTGCCTATCCCCGCGCAAGTAATAAAGCTGTATCGAGTTATAGTATCGTATTCCCTCTCCCCTCGGAAGATATTTGAAAATTCTACTTCCCAAATGAGAATATCCGAAAACTCTCTTCTCCCCAAGGAAGATGTTTGAATGAACCACACCCCTTGGAGAATATCCGAAAATTTTCCTTTCCCAATGAAGATGTTCGAAAAATTTCCCTCTCCCCAAGGAGGGAGAGGATTAGGGTGAGGGGGATAAAATGAAAGAAGTTGCTATCTGAGGTAAGTAGGGGATAGTGGATAAGGCAAGAAAATTTTGTACAAAAAAGTATTATTTTTATGAAAATATTCTATTCTCTTTGGTATTTTTCTATTATAATAAGTTAGTTATTATGTTTTTAGATACAGGAGGTTTGCTTTGAATAAACAATTATTCTATCTTTCTATCTTTTTAGTTTTTATTTTGTTTTTATCTGGTTGTAATTCTATTATTGTTGGTAATACTGAAATAGATATAGAGTTAGAAACTAAGAGAGTTAAAGATGTAGTAGATGGTTTTTGGGAAGCAATTGATGCTCAAGACGGGTGGAAGGCATATTGGTATTGCAGTGAAAATGGTTATAAACAATTTGTCGAACCATATGGTGAAAATATAATTTTGCTCAAACAATTGTGTCCCAATGTAATTATTGATGTTTATTCAGTTATCAATGCTAATGATATATGTTTTGAATGGGATAAGCTGGGTAATCCCAGGGCAATAGCAGAGGTTCAAGTAAATAGGACTATTATGAACTGTGGTGATTTAGACAGCACGAAAGCCGAATTTGGAACCATGGAATTATCATATTATGGCGGAGCTGCTGATGTCTGGTGGATAGTAGACAAAGTTGATATAGATCTTGTTGATGATATAAATTTGTAAGTAAAAAGTTTAAAAGTAAATTTAAATAATAAGAAGGAGTTTTCCTATGAAAAATTTGAGTAAGTTCCTGTCTTTAATCTTATTGTTTCTAATTATAATTGTTTTTAGCGGTTGTGAAGGATTTTTTCCTTCGAATGATATACCAGAGGATATTACAGGTACTGAATGTCCACAAGCCGGTTATATCTATAATGGAAGTACCTATAATCCTATTTGGGTTAACGGCTATAGTATCGGTGATGGAAGTCAATACTTATATGCAGATAGCATGTATCTAAATGCTGATCAAAGTGGAGGAAAATCAGAAAGAAGTTACGTTACTGATAATCCGATAGACCTCACCTGCATAAATAGTATACTTGTAGATTGGGAAAATATCGGTTGGGATGGTGAAAACAATAGAAGTTATATCGTTGTATCATCATCTTCTAAATACGGTAAATATGATGATAATGATATAAGTTTTGAAAAAATTAGACCTTTTACCAGAAGGAATGACACTTTAGATGTTAGCTCTTTAACAGGTAACTATTATATCAGAGTTCATGCCATAGATGATGGATGGGATGGTACGTCTACAATCAATGTATATAGCATTGAATTACTCGGGTAGGCAATGACTGGGTTTTGCTATGAATATTAAGAATATTCCTGTTGGTTGTAGAATAACGTTAAGATTATCAGAAATAAAGAAGAAAATAAACAAATCACGTTTTTTTAGTATATTTGGATTCAGAATTCTTCTTCATAAGGCTAAAAAAGCAAAAAAGACCAGTCAGAATAAGGGTTTTGGCTTCACAGGCTGACGTAAATTATTTTGATACAGAGAATCTTTCATTGTTAGACATCTGATCCTTTTTACACTCTGGGTGTTTTCCCGAATTAACAATTCTCCCTGCGCTATACCTGTATGAGGCTAATGAAAATTGATGAGCAATAGCAGACTGGCAGAAAATATATAATATTTCAGAAGAAAGAAGAAGAAAGAAGAAGAAAGGTCTAATAATATATATTTGAAGGAGAAATTGCTATGGTGGAAAAAATAAATATAGAATTGGGAAATGTTCAGCAAACATTGCTTTTACCTTTGTGGGGAAGAGCAGCAGAAAGCAGGAAAGAGAATCCATTATTAATTGATAAGGCTGCTGAAGAAATAATAAACAAAATTAATTATGATTTCTCAATCATTGAGAAAAATATTAGTTACATTAGCCAGATTGGTTGGGTTGCAAGATGTATAGAAATTGATGATTTAATTAAAAGATTTATAAGAAAACACGAGAATGCTACAATTGTAAATATTGGATGTGGTTTTGATACGACATTCGAAAGAATAGATAATGGGAGAATATACTGGTATGATTTAGATTTACCCGATGTAATAGATGCCAGGGAACGGATAATCAGTAAAAATAATAGAAGATACTATATCAGCAGTTCTTTTTTTGGAGAGGACTGGTTAAATAAAATCATCATAAAGGAAAATATATTATTTTTCGCTGCAGGAGTTTTTTATTATTTTCATGAACATGAAATAAAGGAATTTATTATAAACCTGATAAATAGATTTCCAAAATGTGAAATAATCTTTGATGGGACTTCGAATATTGCGCTGGCAAATAAAATGGTGCTCAAAAAAGGTAACATGGATAAAGAGTCCTTATTAAAATGGGAAATCAAAAAAGTAGATAGTATAAAAGAATGGAGTGAAAAAATAGAGGAGGTCAATCAATATCCTATATTTAAAAATGTAAGAAAACACAAGGGTGTAAAAAACAAGCTTATTCTGTTAATTTCTGATTTATTCAAAATGCAGTTTATTGTGCAAGTAAAGATGAAAGAATAATTTTAGAATAATACAAATGCAATGGAGGATTTGATGGTCTGTAATTGAAAAATAACACCTAGGCTAACTTGATAACTATAGAATAATCTAATGAATCAGGATAGTCAAAAATATTTCTTTATGCCATAATAAAAACATATGGCTGAAGGAGTATTTGTGGTTTGTGGGGTTTTTTCCAGGGCAATTTTTTTTATAGATACTATAATAAAGTACAAAATTAGATATGTCTAAACCAAATGAGACTTAATACAAGGAGGATAATGTGAAAGTTTTAATTTTAGGCGGAACTGGTGTAATAAGCAGGGAAATTGTAAGCCAGTTACTTGAAAAAAAATATGATGTAACTGTTTTTAATAGGGGGAAAAGAAAACTCTCTTTCAATGATAAGGTCGAACAATTAGTTGGTGATAGGTTAAATCGCATTGAATTTGAAATATTAATGAAAAAAAAGAAATATGATGTGGTAATTGATATGATCTGTTTTAATAAAGAAGATGCTATATCAACGGTGAAGACATTTAAAGATAATACAGGGCAAATAATTATTACCTCAAGTATTGCAGTATATAAAAGACCTTATAAAACTGTTCCAACAATCGAAGATGCAGAAGAGCTAATGGATAATCAAAAGTTTGTATATTCGTATAATAAAGCTGAAATGGAAAGATACCTACACAAAGAGATAAATGAAAATGAGTTACCTATTACAATAGTAAGACCATCTTTAACCTTTGGTGTTGGAGCACAAAATATAGGAGTTCTTAGACAAAACTACGGAATAGTTGATAGAATAATAAAGGGAAAACCACTTATTATGTTTGGAGATGGAACTACTCCTTGGAGTTTTACATTTGCGGCAGATCTTGCTAAGGGATTTATAGCACTTGCTGGAAACAAAAAA
This sequence comes from uncultured Atribacterota bacterium, assembly GCA_964404675.1. Classification (GTDB taxonomy): domain Bacteria; phylum Atribacterota; class Phoenicimicrobiia; order Phoenicimicrobiales; family Stramentimicrobiaceae; genus CAZWUL01. Next base: position 3,776 of record CAYOLB010000287.1, read on the forward strand.
TCTTTAGGGGAGGTATATCATATAACAAGTGAAGATAGAAATATATGGGAGGATTTATATTTAGAGTTTGGAAAAATAGTAGGGAAGAAACCAATCATATTACACTTACCTTCTGAAGTACTTTATAAAGCTGCTCCAAGATTATGTGATCATTTATATTTTGAAAAAAAATATTCTGGGCTATTTGATAACTCTAAGATTAAAAGGGATGTTCCAGGATTTAAGACAAGTATTTCTCTTAATGAAGGATTAAGAACAATAGTTGATTGGTATAAGGGAGAAGCTAATACTGTTGATCCTGAGAAGGATGCCTTAGAGGATAAACTTGTATCAATATATGAGGACATAGTACAAAAAGCTAGTAATATTTATATAAAGTAAGTTCGACCAAACCAGGGGCGGTTGTTTGTCATGCTATCAATCTATTATTTTGGATGTGTCAGCAATAAAAAAAATTTTAAAATTTTTGAAAGAAAAAGACTCCTCTTCACGTATATATAGATGAGAACAAAGATTCTTAATCAAAAAAAGAAGGAGTCAAGAAAAGATGAAAAACAAAGTTGTGTTTTTGACACTAATCGTAGCAGTAGTATTTATGGTATTAAGTATGGCATCTTTTGCCGATGCGCGTAGTCGTGGGAACTTTGATGGTAGACCGGGAGCTTCCAATTTTAATGGGCCAGGTCAATTTAATGCCTATCAAGGTGATAATTTTGGAGGGATGATGAATCTGGATCTCTCAGCTGAGCAATTAGCTCAAGTAAGAGAGATTATGTTGGATTCTCAAAAGGAAGCTTTAGAGCTCAGAAACCAGATTCAGGTTAAGCAATTAGAATTAAGAGAGCTCAGACTTTCTCAAGATGCAGATATGGAACAAGTAAAAGCAAAATTGGAAGAAATCTCTGAACTTCAGATAGAGCTAAGAATGAAAGCATTTGAACGACAGGAGAAAGTAAAAGATCTGTTAACACCAGAACAGCTTGAGAATTGTAACTTAGGTATGCAGATGCAGAGATTTGGTTATGGTATGGAAGGATTTAATTCAGGCCAGGGATTTAAGGGAAACCAAGAATTTAAGGGCAACCGCTGGTAAGTATTATTCCAGAATAAGTCCATAACAGAATATAAGAGGGAAGAATGTATTTTCTTCCCTCTTATTAGTATTTATAATAAATAATATCTTTTTCTACTTGAATTTATGTATGGAACAAGTATTGCAAATCTTTTCTAAAAATTTGAATGATCCAAAGTATCTTTTAAGTTTCAGAAAGAATAGGCATATGCATATCGGACAGGGATATATTGGAGAAGTATTTATGTTTTAGATGTTTTGTTCTTATCCCAGCAAATTTTGCTATAATGATCTGAGTTTAAATAAGTTATTTTAATTGCCATGTTCTGAAGAGTGAAAATGTTTTTGGAAGGAATTTTTTAAAGATATTATGAAAGAATTTGATTACTATAAAGACAAGACAGCCAAACATATTATTTTGGTAATCAGGATGATCTCTTTTGGTAATTTGTATGGCAATACCTGGGATGCTGTAAT
>CAYOLB010000288.1:0-18539 GCA_964404675.1 uncultured Atribacterota bacterium
GACAGATCGGACGTGAGCTGATTAGAGGACTTTTTGGAATATTATTAAAAAAATAAAAAGGAATCTGCAAAATCATACAGGATTATTAACTATTATTAATATTGATCGAGAGTCTTTTATTTCCTGAATTTTATTTTAATTTTTGTTATCCTTAAATTGCTTATCATACAAATTTTTATATACGCCATTTAATGAGAGCAGCTGCTCATTGGTGCCTTGCTCAATAATACGACCTTTTTCAATTACATAGATGCAGTCTGCTGCCATAATTGTTGAAAGCCTATGGGCGATAACAAAACTCGTTCTTCCTTTTAATAAAGGTTTAATAGCTGATTGGATAAGTGATTCTGAAACAGAATCCAGTGCAGATGTTGCCTCATCCAGAATTACAATCCCTGGATTCTTTAGAAGTGCCCGGGCTATAGAGATCCTCTGCTTTTCTCCACCTGAAAGCTTTATTCCCCTATCTCCTGCAACAGTATCAAACCCATCAGGTAGTGACATTATCATATTGTATATATTTGCAGTCTTACAGACGGCAAGGAGTTCTTCTTCTGCAGCATCGGGTTTTGCAAACAAAAGATTCCTGCGTATAGAATCATTAAATAAATAAGTGTCCTGGGTAACCATCCCTATTTGTCTGCGCAGTGATTTTATAGTAACATCTCTTAAATCATAACCATCAATAGTAATCGAACCCGATTTTACATCATAAAATCTTGGTAATAGATATGTAATGGTAGTCTTACCGCTACCACTTGTACCCACAAAAGCAACTATTTGACCGGGTCTAGCCTCCAGATTTATATTCTTTAAGGTCTGTACCTTATCATTATAAGAGAAATACACATTATTAAATTTTATAAATCCCTCTACCTTTTTCAGGTTTATTGCACCTGGTTTATCTTTAATTTCCCTCTTTATTGCAAAATAATTAAATATCCTTTCAAATAGTGCCATCGAACGGGTCACATCTACACTAATATTTGCAAATGAGGTGACAGGGCCATAAAGTCTTGCAAGCAGTGCTACAAACATAACTATGCTCCCGACAGTAATATCAGAATAATTAATAAGAATAAGTCCTCCAAACAAATATATTATCATTGGTCCTATAGCAACAACTGTAGAAACAACCATGAAAAACCAGCGGCCGGCAAGTGATTCTTTGATTTGCAGCTTTGTTGCATCTTTATTTATATCTTTAAATTTTTCTAGTTGATACTTTTCACTTGTAAAAAGTTTTACAAGCATAGTTCCGCTGATGCTCAGAGTCTCGTACACTATGTTATTTAATTCTGCTAATTTATTCTGGGTCTGAGAAGCAAGTTTCCATCTTACCTTGCCTACTTTTCTCGTCGGAATAACGAATAATGGTAAAATCACCATACCTATAATAGCAAGTCTCCAATTTGTATAAAACATTGTTACTGCGGTAAAAATAAAAATAAATACATTTTTTAGGATCTGCACAAAAGTATTGGAGAATATATTTTCAATGCCTCCAATATCGTTATTCATAAGTGAAGTAATTTCACCGGATTTTACATTTGAAAAGAAACCGATACCCATATTCTGGAGATGGTCAAACATCGAATTACGGATATCATACATAATATATTTTGCAATCCAGCTGTTAAGATAATTCTGACCTACAGTAACAAGTCCGCTTAACAGAACTGCCCCAAAAGAAGAGGCTATAAGAATCAATAAGAGGTTTATATTTTTTTGAGGCAGTGCTATATCAATTATATTTTTTGTAAAAATTGCAGGTAACAGCCCGAGTATAGAAGTTATAATTATTGAAAAAGCAAGTAATATAAGAAGTTTCCAGTATGGTTTAAAGTATTTTGCTATTCTTTTAAGCATCGGCCAGGAAATTTTAGCTTCTTGGCCCGGTTCAGTATAATGGAATCGTCCACGGCCAAGTCCTCCTCCTGCTCCTGTTACCATTTTCCGTATATTCCTTCTTTAGAAATTTATTAGTTATTATCTAATAAATTATTTTCTAACCTGCCTAAAATAATGAAAGTATTTTTTATAAGATAGGTATCAGATATTATATAGCAATCATTATAATAGACACAGAGGATAAAGGTGCAGCTGAAAATTTTGATAAAATAATTTATTTAATAATACATAATCATGAAAGCAGAATTTCCGCCAATTTAATTACATGATTTACATCACCTTTTATTTTTATATCTCCTGTTAATAGAGCAATGGGCGCATTTAATTTACCGAGAACAAGTTTTATAAAATCTCCCTCTTTCATTATTACAGTGCTTATAGGATCATCTATTATACCTTTACTTACTACTTTCTTTTCATTATTTATTGCGACATACCACTTGCCTCCGTTAGTACCAGAAATATCAAACTGGCATCTAAAATTTAGCCCTTTGTACTTATCTGGATTTGATAAAAGTCTTGACTCTGCTATATCAAAGACATCCTGTGGTATTTTTACTTTGCTTATATCTTTTAAATCTGTTTTATTTTCTACTTTCTTTTTTTTAGGAATTTGTTTTTTAACCGGAGCCTGACTTTTCAGTTTCTTATTTAATTCGTCAATTGCAACAGGTGATATATTTTTTGTCAGAACTTTTTCATTTTTTAATAGATCAGTTAAGCTGTCTTTATTAAGATTTTGCTGTTTTTTTGCTTTACCGATAATACCCATTACAAGCGGGGCAGCCATGGTAAGAAGATTTGCGATAGAATTTATATCAAGGCCTGTTTTTTTGCTAATTGCACTCTCAACCAGAGTTCTATTATTTCCAAGCACATGTCTTAATATTCCATTGCCTTCTCCAGACTGATAATTACTTATATAATCGGTAATATTGTCAAGTATTGAACCATCATGGTCTTTTGAAAGAGCATTGTCTAATAGCTGTGCTTCTTTTTTATTAGAAGTATTGCCGGCAAGAGCGCCGGTAATTGTTGCTAAAACATCGGGTAAAGCCTGTTTGGCTTTATCCTCCGTCAATCCCACTTGTTTGCTGACTCTGCTCAGGTTGTCTTCTGATAGCATACCCATAAGTGATTCTATTAATGAAGACATCTATACCTCCAAATTATATTGATGATTTTTTCTTTGATTATAGAATTAAATCTGTAATACATGGAACAAGTCTATAAGTCATCAGTATTAAAAGTGTCCCCCTCTTCTAAGGTACCGGAAGTAAATCCTTTATAAAACCACCTCTGCCTCTGTTCTGACGTACCGTGGGTAAATGTGTCAGGCACAGCATAACCCATCTGCTGCTTCTGAATACGATCATCCCCGACAGCAGCAGCTGCATTTAATGCCTCTTCTATATCACCAGGTTCAAGATAGTCATATTTTTCCATATAATGAGCCCATACACCTGCCAGATAGTCTGCCTGAAGCTCAAGGCGAATATTTAGATCATTGGCTTCCGACTGGCTTGCCTGGGACTGTAGATACTGCACATCCTCCATAATGCCAAGTATGGTCTGGACGTGATGCCCTACCTCATGTGCCAGGACATATGCCATGGCAAAGTCTCCTGGTGCATTGAACTTGTAATGTAGCTCTTCAAAAAACCCCAGGTCAATATATACTTTATAGTCTGCAGGACAGTAGAACGGCCCGGTTGAACTGCTTGCTTCTCCACATCCTGACTGGACATAGTCTGTGTATAGCACAAGAGAAGGATATACATATTCCATACCGTTTGCGTTGAATATTTCTGTCCAGACATCTTCGATATCGGCAAAGATCACTTTTGAAAAATCACCAAGTTCATCATCTTCAACCTGAACCGCTGCCTGGCTGCTTGTATCTGAAGGTAAATTTGTGATATCAGTGCTGCCAAGGGAATCTGAGATGCTTCCGATATCGCCGCCGGTACAGAAAGTAATAAGAAGGATTACTAATGTTACCAGTATCCCTGCTCCACCAAGACCTCCGCCAATAGCAATACCCCGGGAAGGGGTGCCTCTGCGGTCCTCAACATTTGTACTCTGTCTCCTATCTTTCCATTTCACTATATTTTATTCCTTATAATAATTATTGTCTTATAAAAACTTTAAAATAGCTCCTACTTAAGTTATTATATCAAAAAAGAATATAAAATAGTTAACATGCTAATTTATGTACAATTTAAAAAAAGTAAGTATAATTTTTTATAAATATTGAAATTATCCATAAAAACTATGATAACAAATACTGAAATAGAAGATTGCCTTAGGGGACTACTAAAAGAAGAAGGATATCAGTTAAGCAGCAGAAAAGGCCTTTACCTGCTTGGCCCTGACATTAAAGCAACCAGGGACGAAGAGGTCTTCTATATAGAGGTAACAGGTTTTGAAGAACTTGGTATTGAAAGGGTAAAAGATTTCTGCCAGGCATTCTTTCAGGCACTCTCAAGACTTAATAATAGTGACTGCAAACATATCGTAATAGCAGTGCCGGAAGCAATGAGAAAAACCCTGCCTATCAGGGCAAGGATATATAAGATTGCCTGGGAAAGAATAGCAGATTCATTCCCAGAACTTGAAATATGGCTTGTGGATACAGAGAATAAAAGCTATGAGAGGACTTCCTGGCGTTACTGGTAAAATAATTAATTATTTTACCAGGAAATTCTCTTCGTTATATAGGGTTTAAAATCCTTTTGACCTAATTATTATCTTTTTTACAATTGTATCTTATTACTTTTTCAGTTCCGGCGGCAGTTCAGGGATCTTAAATACCTGATCAGGATAAATAAGATTAACATCTTTTATTAGGTCCTTATTTGCACTCTGTATGAGCTCATAATACTTTTTAGCCCCTGAGCCATAATATTTTTTAGCAATTGCAGAAAGCGTATCACCTTTTTTAACTGTATGGCGTGCAATAATTTTAGGAGCTGCAGCAGAGGTGTACATTCCCGGAATACCCGGTCCAGCAACGGGTCTTGCCTTTGAGTATTTTGCACGGATATTAGCTATTTTTTTATCAACTTCCATTTTTTTCATCTTCTTCTGCGCAGCTTCTGCACGTGCTTTTGCAATCTTAGCATCCAATTCTGCCTTGCGGGCTTTTTCCCTGGCTTCGCCTACCTCTTTTTTTGCCCTTGCACTTAGCGGTTCCACTTTTTTACTTACACTCTTTTTTTTCCTTTCAAAAATAGCCATTTCTCCTCCTTTATTATTTATACCTATATTTTAAATATGATTATAATATGCCGCAGGCCCTTAATCCAAAATAAACCACAACGGCTATCACCAGTACTATCGCTATAGTTGCACATCCTGATCTTTTTTTGGTAGTTGCTGGTGCAGGCGTCTGCTGCTGAGGCTGCTGTGTGCCGTCTGTTCCTCCAAGTATATTCCCCAATATGTCACCTATACCTGGAAACTGGCTCTGGGCCTAGCTGCTTTCCTGCCCCAGAATATTTGATAGGCTGCTTACATCCAGCCCCTGCTGCCTTTGCTTCTGTCCCAGCATGCCCATAACAATTGGCGCTGCCATAGTAAGGAGATTCCCAACTGATCCCATACTAAGACCGGTTTTCTGGCTTAAGCTTTTTTCAACAGCTGGTCTATTACTGCCAAGTACATGCTTTAGTATCCCATCGCCATCAGCCTGCTTATAATTTTGTATGTAATCAGACATGTTATTTAATATGCTTCCATCATGATCTCTGGCAAGAGCATCCGATATGGCTTTAGCCTCATTTTCTTGTGAAGCATTCTTTGCAAGTGCTCCAGTAAGTACCCCCATTATGTCAGGCAGTGCATTCTGCGCTTTTTCTTTTGGTACACCCGCCTGCTGGCTTATCTTATTTAACGTGTCACCCCCAAGCATACCCATAAGCTGTTCTATCATTGAAGCCATTTTAACCTCCAATTATTTTTAAGATAATAAAATATATTTTTTACTTTTTCCTGTTTATTCCTCAAGAATAAATGTTACCTTCATAAGGACTCTGTATTCAGAGATGCTGCCATTCTCCCCTACCATAACCTCGAAATCCTTTACCCACGCAGATTTTACATTCTTAAGTGTTTTTTCAGCACGAATTATCCCCTGTTTTATAGCGTCATCAAAACTTACAGTAGAAGATACCTTAACCTCAGTCACTTTAACTATTGACATTAACCCCCCCCCTATTATTGTAGAATATTAATTATAATTCTATAATGTTAGATATAAAAATATTTTACTACCATATATCAAATATATAAAATTTATTTTTTAAGAAAGGTGGTATAAAATGAAGATTAACCTGAATGCGCCAACAAGGCCTTTGTTCTGGGCAAGCGTAGCTCTGGCAATTATTGCTGCAATATTATTTATAATCGGGGGAGCACTTACACCGATGCTTACAGTACTTCTAATCGTAGGATTTGGAGTTTTAGCTGTAGCCTTTATACTTCTGGTCCTGGGAGTAATCCTTGAGGGTGTGTAATCAATATATATATTTAAAGCCCCTTAATTAAAAAAGCTCCAGTAAGTTGGAGCTTTTTAATTTCATATTGACATTATTTTTTTAAATTGTGTATTAACTAATTTCCATAAGAAACTATTCTTCTGATTATCCCTTCATTCATTACTTTATATTTACATTTAAAATCTTTTAAGTGATTTACAACCTTGCTAAAGCTATCTCTATTAAATATAATCAATTTAAAATGCTGATATTTCGTAATGCTTTGTTGTTAAAGGAATATCTTAATGAGAATGAAGGAGAACTATATGTCAGATATTACTAAACTCTTGTTTGCTAAAAGTGACAATGAAATATTCCTACTGCCTAAAATGGCAAACCGTCATGGTTTGATTACAGGAGCAACAGGTACAGGCAAGACAGTGTCTCTAAAAGTACTTGCTGAAGCATTTAGCTCGATAGGAGTCCCCGTATTTTTATCAGATATTAAAGGCGATGTTGCAAGTATATCTACTGCAGGGGGAGGAAATCCAAAAATTGAGGAAAGAATAAAGAAATTAGGTCTAAAAGATTTTAAATATCAAAGCTTTCCTACGGTTCTCTGGGATGTATTCGGCACACAGGGGCATCCCGTAAGGGCAACTGTTTCTGAGATGGGGCCGCTGCTGCTGGCCCGACTTCTTGGTCTAAACGAAGTCCAAAGCGGAGTATTAAATATTGTTTTTAAAGTTGCAGATGATTCAGGAATGCTTCTTATAGACCTTAAAGATCTAAGGGGTATGCTTAAATACATCGGAGATAATGCAAGAGATTATACACTTGACTACGGCAATATCTCAGTTCAATCTATAGGAGCAATTCAGAGAGGACTACTGACTATAGAAGAGCAGGGAGGAAAAAATTTTTTTGCAGAACCAGCACTTGATATCTTAGATTTTTTAAAAACAGATAATAGTGGAAGAGGCCGTATTAATATACTGGCTGCGGACAGGCTCTTTAATTCACAAGCTCTTTATTCAACATTCTTACTCTGGCTTCTATCAGAGCTGTTTGAGGAACTGCCGGAAGTCGGTGATATTGAAAAGCCAAAAATAGTCTTCTTTTTTGATGAAGCGCATCTATTGTTTGATGAAGCACCGAAAGTCCTACTGGACAAAATAGAACAGGTGGTAAGACTGGTACGTTCAAAGGGTGTTGGTGTATATTTTGTAACCCATAATCCCACTGATCTGCCTGATAAAGTTCTGGGCCAGCTTGGGAATAGAGTACAGCACGCACTTCGTGCATTTACTCCAAGAGAGCAGGATGCTGTAAAGACTGCAGCAGAAACTTTCAGGCCAAATCCCAGGTTAGATATCATCAAGGTAATTACGGAATTAAAAGTGGGTGAGGCGCTCGTATCATTTTTAGACGAGCATGGTCGTCCCTCAATAGTTGAGCAGGCTTTTGTATTACCGCCGAAAAGCCGGCTTGGAACTATAACTCCTGAATATAGAAATGAATTAATAACTAATTCAATTTATCATAATAAATACCTGACTACTTTAGACAGGGAATCTGCATATGAAATACTGCAAGAAAGACTGGCATCACAGAAAGAAACTGCGAAAGAAAAAGATTCCCGGGAAAGTCAGTATGATTATGGGAAAAAAATACCAAAAAAACGCCAGGCCGATTCTGCTATTACTAAAATGGCCAAGTCAGCTGCAAGCTCTGTTGGAAGACAGATCGGACGTGAGCTGATTAGAGGACTTTTTGGAATATTATTAAAAAAATAAAAAGGAATCCATATAAAATAAGTAATGTAATAAGTACAGCAATAATAAATCTTATTAAAAGGATTTATAACTTCTCGATAGATTTTTATCAAAATTAGGGAATCTGGTCCCTTTGATTATTACCCAGTATGGTTGTGCCGGATTACAAAATTTCAATCCGTTTTTTAAGAGATTTTTAATATCAAAAAATTTAATTTTAAAGAGAGGCAAACAAAATGGCAAGAAATGTAAGCGTAAGAGAGATCTATTTTTACATTATATGCTTAATAGCTATAATAGTATTTATAATCGGGCTTGTCGGATTATCAGACGGGATTATAAACTACATAAGACCCAATACTTATATATATCAGGAAAAACTGCCTTACAGGACGGAATACCCTGACCTATCTGAGGAAGAAATAGACAAGCTAATGCAGCAGGAAATAGCCAATTCTATTTCCAATGAAAAAAACTATGCATTAAAAAGTATTTTAAGAAACTCTATAATGATTATTATTGCTATCCCTTTATTTGCTTTTCACTGGAGAAAAGCCCAGCAGTTATGGCATATAAGCCAGGCTGAATGAGATTTAACTAAACAAAATCTGAAAACATATATTAAGTTATTAGATAAGCCTGTCAAAAAATAGAAGATACTACGCAACTTCGTTTTAACTTGTGACCATTCCCGGCTTCTGACACCTAGAACTCATCATAGCCTTTATTCTGAGCCCTTTTCTTTATATCTCAAATTGACCTTCCCTTTAAAACCACCGAGACCGCTGGAATGTCCCGAACCTGCAGAATGGCTTGAATTGCTGCTCAAGGAAGAACTGTGCCGTAAAAGCGGTAAGAGGACTGATTGGAAAAAGGAAGATAAGAGATAATAACCAATTGTCTGATTTTCAGCTTTAGTTAAAAAAGACATTTATTTATAGAGTCTTATATTTATATTGACTTAATTTTACTGGCTGCCCCAAGTTGCGAAATTTCGAACAATTTTTAAAGACTTAAAAACATTTACACTATGCTTAAATTAAAGAGAGCTAGCTGCTTCAATAAATAGCTTGCCGGCTTCACTTAGTTCAGATGCGGCTTTTGTATATAAATCACTCATCTCCCCGGCATTGTCGCTTTCTATATATTGCTGCAGGTAAGTGGCTGAGGTTGTTAAATGCTCCACTGCTTTTCCGACGGATGTATGCGATGCCATATATTCTTCAGGAGCTTCCATAGATGAATAGGTATCATTTAAATTATTTATATCCTTTATGAATAAACCAAGTCCATCTTTAAATTGATTTAAATTTATCTTTCCTGAACTGTAGTCTGTTCCTGCCTGAGAAAATTTTCTGACAGCATTTGTACCTTCAAGTACAAACGCTTTAATATTTGCCAAATAATCATTTGAATTATTGATAGTCGTATCTGTTGCAGTATCATTATTTCCTATGTCAGCGGCTGTGCTTTATATTTTTCAATAAATTATATAGAGAATAAAATTTCATATATTATATCTTAAAATATTGAAAAATATGATATTCATGCTGAAATTTCATTATTTTTTTGTTATATGAAAATATAAGTGATTGTAGTTTTGTTTTTAATGACACTATTATCCTGTTAGCATCTATTTTTCCATTTGTGCTCAGTAAGCACCTTATTTTTGGATTAGGTAACAGGATATATATGTGCTAACGATAACGTCTTAATTTTTCTGTAAATTTAAATAGATCTTTGACAAAGTATCCATCACTCTCCAAAATATTTAATTAATTATATTAACCATTAAACAAAGGAGAGAAGATGGACAATTTATTTAATGATATTTCCATTATCCATACCATCGATATTGTAGAAGAGCTTAAAAAAAATTTATAGCTGTAAAATTAAAACCATTTTCTTCTTTTAAAATAAATAATTAGAAAAATACTTAAACCAATAAGAATGCCCCATACAATAGGGTAACCCCATCGCGATGCAAGTTCCGGCATGTATTTAAAATTCATTCCATAAACACTTGCTATAAAAGTAAGAGGTATAAATATTGAAGCAAAAATTGTAAGTATCTTCATCACTTCATTTAATTTATTGCTCATGCTTGATAGGTAAATATCAATCATTTCTGAAAGCATTTCTCTGTAAGTTTCAACCGTATCAATTATCTGTATAATATGGTCATAAAGGTCTCTAATGTACAGTTTTGTAGATTTTCTTACTAGCCCTATCTGTCCACGTTCCATTATTGAGATAACCTCACGCATAGGCCAGATCGATTTCCTGATAAAAAGCATATAACGTTTTAATTTGTTTATTTCTCCGAGTGTTTTTTGTGTAGGATTTAATACCAGCCTATTTTCAGTCTTCTCAATTTTCTCTCCCATCTGTTCAAGGATTTTGAAATAATTGTCAACAATTGAGTCGATAAGAAAATATGCCAGAAAATCTGTACCCTCTTTTCTTAAAGGAGACTTTGAATCTTTAAGGCTGGCCCTTATATGATTATAGATATCAAGAGGTTGTTCCTGAAATGATATCAGATAATTTTTACCAAAAATTATGCTAATCTGTTCTATACTTAATTTGTCATTGTCTTTATCTAGCTCAAGCATTTTTAAAACAATGGAAACATAGTCGCTAAAATCTTCAATTTTTGGCCGCTGTCCAGTATCTAAAATATCTTCAAGGGTGAGTGGATGAAAGCCAAAGCAACCAGCGAGTTCCTCAATTATTTTAACATCATGCAATCCATCGATGTTAATCCAGGTAATTGTTTTCTCGTCCTTATAAACAGCACATTGTTTGGTCTCAGAAATAACTTTTTCGGTATATTCAGTTTTTCCGTAATCTACGAGCGAAATTATTGTCTGGTTTATTTTCTTTTTTACCATGTAATAAAAATTTAACCCGGTATTAATACATCTGAAAGAATCATAGATGAAATTATCAAAATAAATAATCCACCAATGGTAATGCCCGTAATATCAAACCCTCTACCTTTTTTGCTCCACAAACCTTTTTGTATTTTATTTAAGTCGATACCGCCACAAATAACCGCTGCAACTGTAAGGCCTATAATTATACCAGACACAGAAGGCATTATATATTTTTCAAAAATGTAGTTATTGGTAAGATCACCAATAATTATAAAAATAATTATATAGATACCTATAATAAAAATTGCCAGTATTCCAGTAACTAAAGCGGTAACTGATAGTTTTCTGTATTTTTCAGGCTTTATTAAGGTATCCATATATAGGTCTTCCCGTGTAAGTTTTTTCATTAGCGATGCATTATCATTGGTCCAAGATTAAAGGTAGCAACTATCAGAAAAACTATTGACCCTAAAATAATTCCAGTGATATCAAAAGCTTTAAAAAGTCTGCTATCATGTAATCCCTTTTTAAACCTTACCAAATCAACGCTTCCGCATACAATGGCAACTATTGGTAAGGCAATTCCAAGAATGGATACAAAAACAATGCTGAATACCTTTTCTGTGTTATCAGAAATAAGGTAGCTTGAAAATAATTCTTTAAGTGCTGTTAAAGAGAAAACAGCAAGCGAAAGTATACCGGTAGTAAATGATGCAATTGCCAGGTTTTTATTTTCTTTGGGGGTAATTATTTCATTCATTATAAAACCTCTATTAGTAAGAAATTTTTATAATTTTTAATAATTGATATTATATAACAAAAGTTACTTATAACAATAAATTAAGATTTATCTGACATAAATGTCTGAAAGTTGCCGGCCATATTGTGCGAGGTTCAAACCAGGATTATTGAGTTTAAGTTAGGATATTATTATACCGGAAATAACTTCAAATTAGTATATAATATAAAATACCAATTCACCCAATTTTCTTATATCCTTAAAATCGAGTTGTATATAGTTGTATAATATATTAATATACAACCATATAATCAGTAAGGAGATGCAATATTTATGGGCACAGCAATAAAAATATCAAAAAAAATTGCAGACGAAGCAAAAATTTCTGCAAAAATATCAAGACGGTCTATGGCTGGTCAGGTTGAATACTGGGCTTTCATAGGCAAGATTGCAGAAGATAACCCTGACTTATCTTTTTTAGTAATAAAAGAGATTTTACTTGGAAGGCAACAGTTAAAAGAAGGTAACGGAACTTCCTATATCTTTGGAGAAGGTGATTAGAAATTAAAATAATTCAGTCACCACTTTTTGAAAAACAAAAGAAGAAACTTCATAAAAGCCAGATTAAATTACTTGATAAAGAGATTAAAAAAATAGTCATAAACCCGGAAATTGGTCAGGAAAAATGGGGGACTTTAAGTGGTGTCAGAGTACACAAATTTCACATTGAAAAACAACTTTTCCTGCTTACTTATGAATTGGATAATGATGTTTTAAATCTTATAATGATTGGCAGTTACGAAAACTATTATAGAGATCTTTCGAAATATTATGGTTAATAAATTCTTTTTATATCTTGGCTGAGCATTATGGTCAGGATTAAAATGAAACAAATGAGACACTATAAAAAGGGTGTTTCATATCTAATTTAATTAAAAGCATATAAACATAATTTTTATATTAACGGAGCATAGAAGTTTCGTTATATATGCACTATAGAAATGACATATCTAGAAAATTTACAGACTATTTCAAAGTATAGGGCTATAAATAATCACTCTCAATATCTTTCATCTTTTTCTTTAGAGCTTCCCTATCATCGGCTATTTCATCAAGATTCTTGATATCATATTCATTTAGTGTTTCTTTTAAACATAAATTGCAGGATTTATCCGAGAAATGCCAAATCTATGCAAACCTGGCAAGCTACATCATAAGGGTTTATTCACATGATGCCAGATAAGATATAATCAAGCAGGTGGAAATAAATCAACGAAACAAATTCAACAGCTTTTCCCAAAGATTTAATTTTTCATGTTTTTCGGGCAGATTATCTACTTCCCTTTGGGGCTTTATCGTATCGGTTTTCATGATAAAAACAACCGAAGAAACACCGGTGTTTTTGTTTGAGGCAAAGGATACAGGATTAAAATCCTGATTGGTTAAAGCATCAATCAAAGAATCTTCTTGAAGTCCAAATCCACCGCTCAATTCAGATACCCTGCTTTCAAACATACTTGTTACAGAGGCTAAATCAGTGGACCCCTTGCGTATTTTTTCATATCCCGCAGCGACCTGTTCTACACCGCCTGTGTAACTCTGGATGCCTTTATTCAATTCAGAATACTGCTCTTTAAGCAATAATATTGCTTCCCTTATTTCTTCCGGAATTACTTCCCCCATCAGTTCTGCAGCTGTAGCCAGTTCCGTAATTGCTTTTAATGCTTCACTGGAGCCTGATTGAATTGTTTCGGATTGTGCGTTTATTCCAGTCAAGGCGGAATCTAAGTTTTTTACTGCTTCATTTAAACTCTGCATACCAATGTTTAGTTTTGCCACAGATTCTGGAAGTTGCTGTATTTCTTCATTCTTTCGGCTGAGTATATCTTGCGTATCTTGCGATAATTTCACCTGAAATGGAATTGCCATGACCATTATCTCGCTCATTTCAAAGAGATCCGCTTTTGTTTTTACAGTGAAGCTCGTGTCCGTGTTGGGCAAGGACATAAAACTGATATTCTTTGCAATTCCATTGTTTGTCACCACGCCATAAGGTGCTTCAATTTCATAACAAAAGCCTTCATCCAGAGTTAATTGAATTTGAAGTGCATAGTTCTTGCAAAAATCTTCCAGTTCGTGATTGTTTTTTACCTCGATGGTTATTTCAACATCTCCGCTTTTTCCGGCCAGTTCCTGTGCGGTTAAAGCCTGGCCGTCTAATTGGTAGGAAATAACAAAGTTCCAGGGAAGAACTGGATTATCAAGCTTTCCTTTATATACAAGACGTTTTGATGATACGGCACCCCAAACATAATCCTGAGATAAATGAAGCACATCTTCGCCAGTCAAATTCTCAACGCTTTCATAGCTGCCATAATCCTTAAAGTCTTCTCCATTTAAATTTGAGAAAGTGTTTACAATATATACTTCGCTAAACGTTCCATCGCTGTGTAGAAGAGCATATATATTTTCATCCTTTTGCTTCTCATGCCTGCCTGAAGCATAAACAGGTGTGGCGCTGCTTAAAATCAGGATAAAAATTATTATAAACGCCATTAATTTTTCCCTCATGCTTTTTCCTTTCTTAAAAATATGCAATCAAATGTGGTTTTTTGAATGAGCTTGTCAAAAACCAGCAACAAAGCGGGCAGTAAAAACAAAACTGAAACGCTTGAAAGCACCGCTCCTCTAGCCAGTAAAAATCCCAGCTGACCAATTATACCGTTGCTTGATACATATCCGATTACCAGGCCTGCTAAGGTTAAAATAGTAGCGGATGATAAAATGGAAGCCGCCGTATCGGATATGGTTTTTATTGCGGCTTGCTTTTTTAACAGCAGTTTTCTGTTCTCAATATACCTGCTTGCAAACAAAATTGCATAGTCAATTGTTGCACCAAGCTGAACGGAGCTTACAATAATGAATCCCAGATATGGAATATTGTCATTTGCAAAGTATGGATATGCAAAATTTAACCATATTGAAACCTCTATGCTAAGCAGTAAGACAAACGGAATCGATAAAGAACGGAATATAAGCAATAAAATAAGTCCAACTCCTATTATTGCGGCAAGTGTGATAAAGAAGTTATCCCTTTCAATAGTATTTTTTATATCATAAATGCTTGCCACCATACCAGCAAGATGGTAATCATCCCCATAATATTGTTCTGCCATGTCCCTGATGTCTTCCAATGTCGTAAAGGCGGTGTCTCCCTCCAGCGGCGTTTTGACAGTCAAAATAATTCGCGAATAATTTTTTGAAACCATCTCTGAGAATAGCTCCTGCGGAACAAATTCTTGTGGAACAGATAAGCCTGCCATTTCGGTATAGGATATAACACTGCTTACGCGATCATGTTTCTTAAGGGCTTCGCTTAAATGCTTTTCGGTAAACAAGTCTTTCCTTGGCACCATTAAAACCATATTGTTTTCTACACCGAACAACTGCTCTGTCTGTGTAAGCTCACTTCTTCCGCTTCCGCTTCCGCCATAAGCTGCCGGACTGTAAATAAAGTTGTTTTTATATTGGGCCAGATAGGCAGGCACTACAATTATTCCGACCAGCAGTATCATCGGCAGGCTTATTCTAACCGCAAAATTAGCAAAGCGCTTAAAAGAAGGTAAAAATGAACGATGCGCTGTTTTATCAATTAATTTGTAAGTATAGATCGTCAAAACAGGAAGCAAAAACATAATTGATATTAAGCTGAACACAATTCCTTTTGCTAAAACAATTCCTAGATCCGCTCCGATTTTGAACTGCATAATTACAAGAGCCAAAAAACCGATGATTGTCGTCAGTCCGCTTGCAAAAATGGATGAAAAGGATTTTCTCATCGCCATAAGCATTGCTTTTTTTACTTCATACCCCTCGCTGCGGTACTCCTTGAAGCGATGTAAGAGAAAGATGGAGTAATCAGTGGAAATCGCAAGCTGTAATATTGCAGCTGTGGATTTTGTAATAAAAGAAATTTCTCCCAAAAAGGCGTTGGTACCAGCGTTGAGGATGACTGAAATGCCAATGACAACAAAAAACAAGACTGGTTCAAACCATGAACTGGTAGATATAAGCAAAACAAGGAAAATAATTGGAATAACAAAAAGCATCATTTTTAGCGCATCGTTGGAAATGGTCATTCGTGTATTCACAATGTCCACCGCATCGCCTGTGATTTCTCCCCGTTCCCCCAAAATTTCGCGAATTTTTAAAACTGCTGCCTTTTCATTCTGGTCGTCGATTGTAAGTGTGAAAAGAGCGTTACCATTCTTAAAGTATTTTTCGGCAGTGCTTTTATCTAGCATCTCAACCGGCGTATAAATGGAAGCCACATCATCTAACCAGTTGATGCTTAAAACACCTGTTACATTTTTTAATTGACTTTTTATTTCCATTGCTTCGGCAATCATTGTATTTTTCAATAAAACCCGCGCATTGGGGATTGGTGTGCTGAATTCCTCATCCATTGTTTTAAGAGCAATAGTAGATTTGCTGTCTTCAGGCAAATATTTAAGCAGATCAAAATTCGTTTCTACCAGGAAACTAAATAAAACACAAAATATAGTCAGGATAAAAAATGCGATAAGAACTGGTTTTTTATTCTCAATGATCTTATTTGGTATATTTCTCAAGCGATTTCTCTCCGTATTCGACAGATGTATACTTAACAAACTTTTGTTTAATTATTTTATATAATATGAATAAACAATTACAATGGAGGTACTGGTACAGTTTTTATATTCTGTAGCTTATCTTTATAACTTAGCCGATAATGTAGACAGGAGCTTTATTATGACAATTTCAAATGAAAAGGAAGACCTTAGAATACGGCGGACTATTTTTTTATTAAAACGTTCGGTTGAAAGTTTACTGCAGGAAAATTCATTGGAAAGTATCACTGTTTCGGATATTTGTGATAAGGCAATGGTTCATCGTGCTACGTTTTATAAGCATTTCAGTGACAAATATGATCTGTGCAATGCTATTTTAATGGATTTGAAGCAGGAAATTATTGAAGACAGCAAAGCGGAAAAGGCGTTTGAAAGCACAGAAGAGTTTTTTCATTATATATCCAAAAAAGCTCTTGACTATTTAAGTGCAAACAAGGTAATGCTGTCGGGCATTGTCAGGCACAATAAGGATTCCCTGCTTTATTTTATTGGATTTCATACGATCGAATCAGCAATATACGCTTTGCTGAAAGAAAATCAGGAAAAAATTTCTAACCATTTGCCGCTGGATATTTCCACACAATTCTTAACCGCCGGACTCTTATCTGTGATTTTAAATTGGGTTGAGCACGACACTAAGCATTCCTATGGGGATATGCTTGAAATTATTAGTAACATTATTAAAAAGAACCTTTATTATTAGGATTAATTTGATTTGCTTAAGATTTTATAGCAGTTGATGTTATATATTTTGGAGTGCCTGTGTTCATAATGATTATACTGTTCTTAGGGAACCCCCTCTTCTTAAATGCTTTTTGAAAAAGAGTAACGTTTGCAAAAATCTCAAGTAACAGCCCATATTACCAGTTCATTGAAGTCTCTTATTTACTTCTTTTCTTTTTAAGAAACTAATTGATATGAAACTAAAGTACAATTATGTTCTCAATAATCATGGGGATAAATAATTATTCACCTGGATCACCAATCATAAGATCTTATGGTCACATTAACTAGAATTGAAATTGTCAGTTTCGTAACATACCCAATTTATTTTATAGTAAATTTTCTAATATATTTGTGTTGCATATTCCTACTTATTGTGCTACATTTATTAGAGCAAAGGAGATGATATAAATGGCTAAAAAGACATCTACAATTCATTTAAGGATAGAACCAGAAATAAAAGCAGATGTGGAAAAACTGCTTGGCAGGTTAGGCATTTCTACTACTGATGCCATAAACATCTTTTTGAATCAGGTAATACTTACAGGTGGCCTTCCGTTCCCTGTAAAGATGCCTGAACCCAATAAGGAAACCCTGGCTGCACTAAAAGAAGCAGAAGATATAAGAAAGGGATTAATGACCTCAAAAGCTAAAAGTGTAGAAGATTTTGTTAGGGAAATGGGCGTATGATTAAAAAAGTCCATTATACCAGCCAATTCAAAAAAGACTTTAAGCAGTGTAAAAAACGTGGATATGATATGCAGCAATTGGTAGATGTGATGAAGCTCCTGGAAGAAGGCAAGAAGCTTCCTGCAAAGAACAAAGGTCATATTCTGAAGGGTAACTACGGTGAATCCAAGGAATGTCACATAGGCCCGGACTGGTTACTTATCTACCAATTATTTGATAATGATATTACATTTGTAAGGACTGGGTCACACTCTGATCTATTTATATGAATATAACCATTGGTAATAGAAGCACCAAAATGGTCTCAATTAATTGATTTTCAGGGATTTGTCTTGAGTGGCTGCCCCAAGGTGTGAAATCTCGAACCATATAATAGCCCAATTAATAACTGTAAAGGTATTTAACTTAAGCTTTACTCTCGCGTTTTGTTGATTACGAATATATTTGTAATTAGGTCCGGTTTTTATTTTTAACTATCGTTTAGAATTAGACTATTAAATGCTATAATAATATTCCGGAAAAAGTAATTAAAAGAATTTAAAATGTGAATAATTTTTTAAAATAAAAATTAAACTTATTATTGGAGCATGAAATGAAAAAAAGTATTTATGATTTCAAAGTTATAATAGAACCGGACGAGTCAGGCGGGTTTGTTATTAGTTGTCCTTCACTTC
>CAYOLB010000289.1:0-1989 GCA_964404675.1 uncultured Atribacterota bacterium
TCAAGCACTTCTGAAATTTCTTTGGCTAAAGACTCATCTTCTTCCAGCCTGTGCCTTTTTGATTCAGTATTCTTTTCTGGTTTATTGTCCTTTAAATTCCAGTCTTTTTGATAATTATTTTTTTCCCTTCCAAAATCTTGAGGCTTAATAAAATTAGGTTTTCCATTTTCTTTAAGTGATTTTTTTATTTTTCTTCTAATTTCGTTAATATCCTCATTAGTTTCTGCGGTTACCTCCTTTATCTCTTCCGCAGAGTTTTCCACAACCTCCTCCCTGTCGGCTGTATTAACGTTATTTAAATCAGTCTTTTTAGTATTGGTATTGTTAGGGTATCTGTCAGATACTACCCCCGGTATCTGTGGTTTACCCCCGGGGTATCTGTCAGATACCCCCTTATCTTTCTTGTTATCGTTTTTATTTTTAGGCTTTGGATTTAATAAAGTATAAAGGTTTGATGTAGAGCCTTCATTCTCTTTGTTTTTCCTGGCTTCTTTTTTTAAAAGTCCTTTTTGAATTAAAGATTTTACTACCCTCATTGCCTGAACTTTTGCCATACTTCCCTTTTTTGCTATGGTCTCATAACTTGGAAATGCTTTATTTTCACTATTAACATATCTGGCAATAACTATATATACAGTTTTTTCATAAATATTTAAGTCCTGCCGGTCCAGTAAGTCATTCTCCAGATAGAACCAGTTTCTTACCCGTCCATCTCTTAAATTGTTATTAGCCATTATGCAGTTACCTTCAAATCATATTATCTAAACAAAAAAACTAGGCATTATGCTAAGCTTTTACAATCTAAATAATTTTGATTTTTTTTCTGAAGGTAAGGTCTACACTAATCGGATTATCCTCAGCGCCTACTAAACATGGTACTAAATCCTTTGGATTTTTTAGGCATACGCTAGGCGAAATAACTCCGCCATTCGCCCCAAATCAGCCAAATACTGGTTTGTATACTACTTGTGAACTTTTATTTTATCTTTTTTATTTTCAAATTCAAGAAGATTATAGAATTATAAAATTCTCTTATACTATCTAAAATGATTCGGATTATCTAACTTTTATGAAGGTTTATCTTTGCTTATCTTTATTAAACGTCACTAATATCTTCTTTGTTTCCCAACCTATTTCACTTTCTTTCCAAAGTCCAACTTAACCCAGTACTCTCTTATTTCATTTTCCTCCATAGCATTATTATATTTGTTATCAAGAATTCATTCAAATGATTTATTGATTAATTTTCAATAAATTAATATATATAAAATATTGAATCTAAGATAATATTTCGAATAAAAATAACTATACTCGGTTATACTCAGTCAAACTCAGAATGCCTGATAAAAAAAGATTAAGTATAATAAATCTACGAAAGGGTGAGAAAAATTAATCCATTTAAAAGAATGATCAATGGTATAGTAGATGATAATATTTACAAGCGCATTGGCTGGCTTTATACCTTTTTCTTTCTAATTTTTATATCAGTAACCATATTAAGTTACTTTCTATTGCCTCATGCACTTTTTAGAGGTGTACATCCTATTGTAAATAGACTGGAGTTTTCTCCCACTATATGGATTTCAACGCTCCAGATATTCGGATACAACCTCATTCCAACATCTCTCATTATCGGTGCCAACTTAATTGCACAAGAATTCAGAATATTAAATAATAAATTTGCACCAATCGGATATCTTGCATCCCTAAGTCTCATCATAATAGCTGCTCTTTACCTTGGAACATGGTCTTTCGAAGTTGTGACCGAAGCTCCTCCTCTTTACTTAAGACTTATAAGCACCTTTGATGTTTTTCACCGTTCCGGACTTCTAGAACTTTCCGCGTATCTTTTAGCTGCTGCTGTATCATTCAAATTTACTCTTTGGTATTCAGATGGTAAAAAGATAATCAAGAGTAAAAATTTTAGAGATATAAAATTATCAATCTCTGAAAAAATTATTTTCATTCTTGTATTTGTTTTGCTATTCT
>CAYOLB010000290.1:0-1714 GCA_964404675.1 uncultured Atribacterota bacterium
AACACTTTCTATCTTGGCTTCATCCGAACCAGTGTAAGTCGGTGGTGCCGTACATCCGGTTATAAAAAATGCAATTAGCAAAACAAAAATAACCAACAATTTTTTCTTTTTTATCATAAAACAGTCTCCTTTTTGTTTCGATTTAGTTGTTTAAAAAGCAAATATTTTCTTACATAAATATTTTTAATATTATTCTTCGATATAAAATATTAAAAAATTCTTAACTAAATTATTAAGGAATAACTGCACTATCTGAAAGTGTAAATCCACACTTTCCATTTTTGCATCCCTCTGGATATTTACCTGTGGAATATTCTCTTACAAAAATATTTTTATATTCTAAATCATCAGCGTAACACCATATTTCAATTTTAGTTTCCTCACCGTTGTATGAATAATACTGATCGTATGTGTAATAATATTTAAAGCCTTCTTTCCCTTTTTCTGTACGAGCTGTTATCAGCCATGTAGGATATTGCCCTTCAAATTTCACCGGTATGTTGTTATCAGTCTCTATCTCATTACCATTAATATCTTTCTCAATAAACCACTTTTTCTTTCCTAAATTTTTTACATTATTTTCATAGCTGTAAATTGGGTTCTTATTGTCCAATTTTTCTTTTATTGTTTTCCAATTGAGATCATCATTTTCTTTATCACAGTTATCATCCCACAATGTTCCTGTGACTTCTTCCCATCTATCCTTGGCTTCTTTTAATGTATCAACCGCGCAAAATTTATAGTTAAGATATCTCGATTTTTCACAAAAATTCTCTAAAGTTGATCCAGCTGGAAATTCAAAATAGTGTGTAAACAACACAGAATATAGAGCTCTCCCTGAATCTAATTTTTCAATCGTTGGCCATGTTCCCCAATCATCATAAGGAAATTGAAAAAGACCACCAAAGTATCCACCATAATCTACCTGAAATGGACCCATACCAGTTGAAAAATAAAATTTTTCTAAATTTAAATGGGGAAATTGATCAGTTCCTACTGATTGGCTGTGTGCGGTAAATCCACCTTTACCACCCTCACCCCATGCTATTGTGGCAATCCAAGCCTTGTATTGATCTTTTGTAAGTTCCCATTCGTCATTATATGTATTATTTTTATTTTCAATAAAATCATCTATATCATGTAATAGCGAACTTGGTAAAAAAATATTTTTATCAGTATAAACAGAGGAAGGTGGATTGTAATCTGTTATATCATAGCCGTAGAGTTGACTATAGTTTAACACAACGGATAAATAACCTTCAGCAGTGGCAGTATCATCTGTAAAGGTAATAATATATTGTTGTTCCATCCGTTGTTTTATATCTTTATAGATATCTTCTAATTGCGCACTTTTAGGAGCATAAATATATTCTCCACCAGTTTCATCTGAAATTTCCTCAAGATCTTTCTCTGTTGTGTCATAATTTCTTGCAACATTCTCTCGTGTAAAATTGAACCCTTGAAGACCAATGGTATATATAGGGATATTGGCCTTTTCAGCTTCATCTATAAGGTCGCTATTATCTGGATACTCCAACCATGTTCCATAATCAAAATCGTAATTTCCACCACCATGAAGAGAAGAACTGTTGTTCTCTGCACCATCAGTTAGGGCAATAACAGCTTTGCATGGATTTGTTTCCTTTGCAGTATCCTCAATTCCTAACCAAATTGCATCATACAGTGCAGTTGCACCTCCGCTATTTAATGAATT
>CAYOLB010000291.1:0-1637 GCA_964404675.1 uncultured Atribacterota bacterium
TCTTACATGAAAACCCTTACAGGTAAGAAACCTTTTTCGGATAGCAGAAAAAGCTTGGAGTTTATGGCTGTAAGCGATGCTGATAGGTTGGATGCCATGGGTGCTATTGGTATCGCCAGAGCATTTACCTATGGAGGTTACTACCACCGTCCCATATATGATCCTGATATAGCACCTAACCCTGATATCTCCCAGGAAGAATATAAAACAACTGAAGCCCCTTCCATAAACCATTTTTATGAAAAACTGCTGAAATTGAAGGATATGATGTATACAGATTTTGGAAAAAAGCTAGCTCAAGGCAGACACCAATTTTTAGAAATTTACCTGGAACAATTTTATGCCGAATGGAACAGAGAAAGGTAAGATGGACCAGGAAAAGTATATTATAATAATAGATAAAAAATGTTTTATTCTCACCTAGTTTTCTAGATTTATAGGAAGAATAATATTTTTTATGGAAACAGAAAAAATATATTGACAAAAATTTTGTTTAAAGGTATAAGTTGATTAAGGTTATAAAATTAAATATTGGTCGATAAAATTACGAAGGAATTGGTTCCTAAAAAAGAAAATAACTAAAAGAAAGAGGTGCCAAGAATGGCCAAAGCTGGTGCTAAGAAAACAAAACAAACCGAAAAAAAGAAAAAATAACTATAAAATAATTGCACTTCTAACTGATTATTCACAGTAATCAGTTTAGATAAATCGCAAATTAAACAAGTCAAGAGCCCTGAACCAACCCACTGGTTTCAGGGCTCTTGACATTCAGGGAACAAGCAGGATAAAAGTTAAGATGATTCTAATAAATCTTTGCTAATATGATTAAGAAGTTTCTACAGTCAATGTTTACTAATAACATTTTTTAGAAATACCGGGCTTGCTAAAATTTTTCCGACAAATAAAATAATTTCATTTGCCCTTTTAATACCATAACTCTTCAGGAATGATTTTCCCCCAACAGTAAGGGAAGCAATAAGGCTAAGTATCAATAAATCAATCCAACTTTCAGGTAATTGCCAGTTATTTGCCATCTTGATTACAATTATAGTTCCTAGAGAGCCACTAATGATTCCACAGATATCTCCTATAATATCACACATAAAATTTGAAACCCTATTGGCATGTTTTACCAAAAAAAGGCCTTTTTTGGCACCAAATACTTTTTTGGATGCCTTAGCATGAAAAGGTTTCTCATCGGCAGCTGCAGCGGCAATGCCAATCATGTCACTTACAACTCCAATTAAAATAATAATAATTAGTATAACAACTGCCGGAAAAAATGAAATTGATTCAACCCAGGAATAAGAAAGCAAGGCCACTAATATGGTTAACACAAAAGTGAAGAATGTTATTACTAAACTGTCTCTAAAATTTTTCAAAAATATAATATATTCAGGGGAATAATTTCCCTGAAACCCCTCTAATTAACTTTTTAAATTCTTTTTAAAGATATATTCTAATATGTATTTCAAGTATCTTTAAAAAAAGTTTTTCTCTTAATATTATCGAATTTATTAAAAAAAATCGATAATATTAAAAAATGGATGGCGATATACCAAGTCAATGTTGCGGCTTAGGTCCAGTAGGTTTTCCCCCGGAATAACCTGCTGTTACCAGACAGGTGGTTTCCCTTT
>CAYOLB010000292.1:0-3968 GCA_964404675.1 uncultured Atribacterota bacterium
CTGCTTTTGACTATAGATAAAGGTGAGGAGTCCTGTACTGGCACAGGTTCGCGGGGGAATTATAGGGGCTCCCCAGCCGGTTCTGGGACAGTACAGGACACTCTATATATATTATATCTCGATACTATAGAATTAAGTTGACACTTATGGGTAAAATAGGCAAAAAAGGGGTTATTTTTGAACATTTGTGCAAAAATAAATGAGAGAAAACAGATGAATTTAAAGAAATAGAGGTTAATAACTTGGATTGTTCATGCTATTAATTAGACGGAAAATTAATTCAATTTTTTTAGTTTAATTATTTATATGTTAAAATAAATTAATTAGTTTTTTAAATACTAAAATAGAGTTTTATAATAAAAAAAGAAGTATTAGAATTATGCTATAAAAGGCAAAATCTATGAAAAAAGTAAAAGAGGGTGAAAGGTTTACTTTACCAGATAAAAAATTAATTAAATGGTATGTATAGCAAACAATTAATAAAATTCTTAAAATGAAGCAAGAAATAAAAATTATTATTGAAGGTAGTAAAAGAAACTTACCAGAATTAAATAACAAAGATGGCAAGAAGAGAAGGGAATCAAACAGGTTTTATGTGTATCTACATAAAGATTTAAAAGGTAATGTTTTTTATGTTGGGAAAGGTACAGAAGATAGAGCTTGGAGGAAAGATAATAGACATCAAATGTGGAAAAGATATGTTGAAAGGATAAATAATGAATTTAAGGTGGAAATATATAAAGATAATTTAACTGAAGAAGAGGCTGAAGATTTAGAGGTAGAGGTTGCAAGAAAATTCGGAGGTAAATTGATAAACTGGGTAAATCCGCACCGAAAGGGCGATTGGAATGCTTATGAAAAATATTGGAGAAAGAGAAAAGAAAATGAAATATTGATAGAAGAGGCTAAAAAAATAGAAAAAAGAGATATGCGAAAAGCCGTAGAAATTTATAAGAAGTCATTAAATAATATGTTTAAATATGATAATCCACACTCACATTTAAAAATGGAATACTATGAAGGATTAGCTTCAGAGGTTTATAAAGAATATTTAATAGGTTGGGCAACAGGAAATATTTATATTTTAGATCGTCTTTCAATTTGTTTAAAAAAAATGAAAAAATATGAAGAAATTAATAAGTTAGTAGAACAATATTTAAAAATATTTCCAGGGGCAGAGAAATTAGTTGGGTTCAAAAAGATATTAAATAGACTTAAATATAATTCGAAAAAATAAAGTTTTAACAATTCTTTAAAAATCATATTAAAAATTTTAAACTTTGCCCAAGGGAATTATTAGATTATGAAAAATGAAATGAGAAACAGAAGAATACAATTCAAATTATATCAAATGATTTATACAGCAGAAATTTTTACAAAATGGGCTAATAATTTATATGAATTATGTGATAAAGAAAGTAAAAAATATGAAGATGACCTTATGAAATTAAATAGATATTATAATGATAACATGGTTAGTTGTCTTGTTTTACATCATATTTTATATATACAAGAAGCTATTTTAGTTTTAAATACGTTATTTGAAAAACAACGTGAGCCTAAAGAAATATCATTCTCCTATTATTTTAGAAATATTGAAAAAAGTGAGCTAGAAAAACAATTTGATATTTTGAGAATAAAATATAATAAAACTAAAATACCTAGGATGAGAAATGTTTTATTTGCTCATAAGCAAATAGATATAGTAGGTGATCCAGAAGTACGTTACCTTAATAGAATTAATAAAGATGTTATAAAAAAAATAGATTCAATTATAAAAAACTTAAAGGAATTGGCTGAAAGGAATTTTAATTGTGCATCGGCTAATTTTATAGAGGATTTATATGAAAAATCTTTTGATATTTTCTACAAAACATGTAAGAATTATATTGAAAAATTAACTATTTAATAGTTCAATAAATATTTTTAATTCTGATATTATAGTGTTTGAAATTTCAAATATTGCGCTCTCAAAAGTTTAAAAAATAATTAACAGACGTAGGTAATTAATTTTTCTAACTCAATTACGTAGGGTCGAGAACTGGCGCGCCGCTAAAATGATTTCAGTACGTTTCCAGTTCCCGCCACGTCAAACCCAGCGTTCAGATTTCCCGAACTGGGCTTTCTTGTCAGTTTCTCCTAAAGGTTTATGCGACCTACCAGCTGGCAGCGCTTTTATGCATGGAAATACCTTATCTTGTAATCATTATACAGACCTAAGGTATTATACAACCATGCACTACTCCACCTGTTCCAGCCAAAGCCATGCCGTTTTCTTGCACGCTGAAGATGTCTTCTTATCTTCTTTTCAACCCAGCCTTTTACATACCCAAAGCATTTAGAGGAATGTCCTATCCTGAAGTAATTTACCCATCCCCTGAGTATGGGATTTATAAGGTAAATTATTCTGCTTACAGGCTGGGATACGAACCCTGCAAATATATCTTTTAGCTTCCTAAGGAGTGTTGTTCGGGATTTTATCTTTGGTATAAAAACAACTGCCCATTTACCCTTTCGGGTTTTAACCCTCCTATATACAAAACCAAGAAAGCTGAAAGTATCTTTCCGAGTGAGATCTACTAACTTTGTCTTATCGCTATTTATCTTCACTTTCAGTTTTGCAAGCTCGGCTATAAGCCGCCTGTAAGCTGCCTCTGTCAGCCATTTATAGTAGTCATTTACAAGGATCACTATATCATCTGCAAACCGTACGTATTCTATATTGATATATTTTCCTTGTCTGGTGACTTCTTTTGCTTTTTCCAGCATCTTATCTACTTCGTTTAGGTAGATATTTGCCAGAAGAGGTGAAATGACTCCTCCCTGAGGTATTCCTTTCTTTGAGTAAGCCTTAAGTATCAACTTTAACAGCCACATTACTTTATCATCATTTACCCTTTGGGCTACTTTTCTAAGCAGTATTTGGTGTTCTACATTATCAAAGTAGGCCTCAAGGTCGACATCAATGACTTTTGTCATGCCGTTAATTACTGCCTGTGATACTCTGTTTACTGCCTCATGGGCACTTCTTTTGGGTCTGTAACCATATGAGCCGTCACAGAAGTCAGCTTCAAAGATCGGTTCAAGAATAAGTTTTAGTGCACCCTGAACCACACGGTCACGTATAGCGGGTATTCCTAAAACTCTTACTTTTCCCCCACCTTTGGGTATTTCCTTTCTTCTGTTGGCCAATGGTTTATACGTACATGAGACCAGTTCATCCCTGATTGATTTAAGGAAATCATCAAGCTCCGCTTCCTCTATTGCCTTAAATGTAACTCCATCTATACCCGGAGCTCCACTGTTTTTCTTGGCCAGTTTGTAGGCTTGCCTTAATGTTTCCATTTTACAGACATGAACATACAGTCCCCAAAACCGCCATGTCTTATCAGACTTGGCCTTTAGGTATATCTTTCTCCTTAGTTCCTGCAGATCTATGGACGCCTTTATCATCTCGTCCCTGCCTCTCCTCGGTTAAAAGATTTGCCAACAATAGGGCCCCTTTGCTCCCCGGGAATTACCCCAGTTCACTGCTACTACGGACCCCTCCGCCACCCTCTTACCGCAGCCCCACTTCCCAGCGGTTACTGGTTATAGGGCCTGCCACCTTCCGGTAATTTCTTGCCGGGGCAAGTAGGGCTTCTCCGGTTGCTTGGTATGTCCTTGTTACCATGCTGTCGCTATCACCCCGCTGGAATAGAACAGACGAATGCCAGTTTAGTCTGTCTATACTGCCTTCGCCCCCAAATTGCAGGCTCGGCTTCCAGAGTTTTTCGATTACGAGGCCACCTGTGCGTTTACTTACGTTACGGCCTGGTAACTTGCTCATCACCCTTTATAGTGACTTTGTCAATAGACTTCAGAGGTTCGGTTACCCTACTCTCTGCTATTCAAGCTACAGGGCTTCTGGCTCTTACCCTGACAGGACTAACTCCTGCTGAACATACCAGCCTAAGCCGGACATACAA
>CAYOLB010000293.1:0-2343 GCA_964404675.1 uncultured Atribacterota bacterium
CTCTGCCATATCAGCAGCATTCCCCGGCTGCGTAAGAAAGCCGGTTTTTCCATCTACGATTTGTTCGGGGATACCACCAATTGCTGTTGCAATAACAGGCGTGCCACATGCAAGGGCTTCCAGTATGGTGTTTGGAAATGTGTCTGCCCGAGCGGCGTGGAGGTAAATATCAGCAGCGTGATAATATCGAGCCACCGACTGTAAGTCATTCTTATAAGGCACAAAACGTACTTCTGCTTTATCTATTTGCTCCGCAAGGCCATCCTCACCCAATGCAATGAGCAATAATTCTTGATTATGCAAGCGCTCGGCAACGAGTGCAACAGCACTTCTGAGTGTAAGATAATCTTTCCATATATTTTTTTTGATACCGTTGGCTGCAAAAAATAGCACTTTAGCGCTTTGCGGGATATGTAATATATCTCGAGCTGATTGCTTTTTAAAGGGATGAAAAATTTGGAGGTCTATTCCATTAGGGATAACTTTTGACTTAATGATAGCTGGAGTAAAGATTGATTCTTTAACTTTATTCATTAACCATTCAGAAGGCGTGGCAACATATAACCGGCTCCCAGCATATATGTTTTTTTTTAGATGCCAGTTGAAAAATGTTGCGCCCCGTTTAATCGCTGGGTATATAGTTAAGTCGGGGCAATTTCTGCAACCGGTTTTCCATTTAGTACAGGTAAATGAGTGTGCGCAATGGCCGGTGAATATCCACATATCATGAAGTGTAATAACAACTGGAAGTAGTTTAGATAATATTGCCAAAAACCTCAAGTCAAAGTAATCGGTGTGAAGATTATGCAAGTGAGCAATGTCGGGCTTATCTGAAACTAAATCTAATATTTTGTGAGTTCCAGGAAAATCAAAATCTTCATGCCCCGAAAGAATATTTAATAATCGGCTTGGCTGCCCAACCCATTGCAACCAGCTCTTCAAAATACCAGCTCCGAGAATTTTTCCTCTAAAGGGTGATAGTAGATTACCTACGGAAAGCCAAAGACGAGCCCACTGATTACGGAAGTCGTCGTTAGAAATAGGAAATACATTCGGGTCATCGCTAAGCTTGTGCCCTACCGCCATCCATGCATCGAAACCTTTTTCCTGAAAGCGCTGATGAAGTGTCCAAGCAATTCTGGCTGCTCCGCCACGATTATCTATTGTACTAACTTGCAGGATTTTTAAGGGATGATCAGAATGATTTTTATTCATGATGAAAAAGTGCAATTCATATTGAGAAGGCATATGCTGACAGGCAACAAAATTTCAATAGCCAGAGTTATTGCACGAAA
Source organism: uncultured Atribacterota bacterium (assembly GCA_964404675.1). Classification (GTDB taxonomy): domain Bacteria; phylum Atribacterota; class Phoenicimicrobiia; order Phoenicimicrobiales; family Stramentimicrobiaceae; genus CAZWUL01. The sequence goes on from CAYOLB010000293.1 coordinate 1,296, forward strand.
GGATACTCTGTATCAACTTCAGGGCCTGAGGAATAAATATGCGGTTTTATACTCTGAAGCAGAACTGACTATGTAAAAAGACAGATCAAATTAACCAGTACGAATAGCAACCATTTTTAGGTTAATATGCATCCTTGAGAAGTTTAAATTTTATACTTAGACATTTGCGCAAAATTTTTGGGAGATCGAGCTCACCTTAATTTAGGTATTGCTTGGAATCATAAAAAACAGACATCATTTATTATGCCATGAAAAAGTTTTGCCATTCTTTTTAAAAGACTATGGAAAAGAACAGTGCAAGGGAGTCTTTTATCAATTTCAAATACCCTGATAAAATATTTCAAAGAATATGGTCTATGTAATATCCTTTTATATAAATTCATTAATTTCAGAATTGCATTTATTTTGATTTCCCTTATTTCATTTAGATTTAGAGATTCAGAATCTTTGAATTTTCTAAACAGTCTTAATATAACATCTATTGCTGTTTCTACTTCGCGAAGGTTTTTCTTTTGGCTATCCCCTAAAGTGTATATGATGTTAAGATTAATATGGTTATCTAAATCTAACACCCTATTAATCATCTGCTGGCTAATTACAGCACTGTTTTTCATCTGTTCGCAAAGATGGGAAACAGAAATATTTTTATTATGTTTTCTTAGTTGCAGAAGTACATCTGGAAGGTTGGCTACCTTTGTATTCCATATTAAACGTGTCCAAAGATCATAGTCTTCAGCATGTTTGGGTCTTTCTTGATATGGATTGAAGTCTAAAATATTCCGTCTTAACATTGTGGCCGGATGGGCCACTGGACAGTAAAAACACAGAAACCATTTGATAAGCACATGTGTTTCTGGAAAATTTAAGGTGTTTATTGGAATTCCAAATGCGTCTATTGTTTGGACAGACGAACCAAGAACCCCGATCTCTTTATGTTTTTCCAAAAATGAAACTTGTTTTTCCAGTCTATTAGGTAAACTTATGTCATCTGCATCCATACGGGCAATATATTTACCACAAGAAAGTTTGATGCCTTTGTTAAGGGCTT